>DASSKX010000327.1:0-4226 GCA_035689925.1 Acidobacteriaceae bacterium | reverse complement strand
GGTATGCCACCCGGACAGGCGAAGAAATACGGCTACTCCGACCGCGCCATGCCGCCGGGACAGGCCAGGAAGTATTTCCGCGACGATGACCGCGACCGCTTCTACGTGCACTACCGGCATGACGCGGACTACTGGCGCGGCCGTCGCCGTGTGGTCTTCGTCCCCGGGGCCGTCATCGAGCGCACGTACATCGTCCGCCCTGTGCCAAGCGCCTACTGGATCGGCGTTGTCGCCGCGCCTCCGCCGGGATACGTGTACGGCTACTGTAATGGCTATGTTGTCGCCTGGAACCCCACCACGCGCGTCGTGGCCGATGTCCTCGACCTCGTCTCCGCCGCCAGTGGCCACTAACGCCTGATGCCGAGGCCGCGATCAGACCGCTTTCTGCTCGCGGCCTTCGGTTTCTTCGGTCATAAGCTGCGCAAACGCCGCTTCAATCACCCCGTAGCACTCGCACGCAGCATGGCGCAGCGCGTTGTAGTGCGCAATGTTGATGGCTCCGCGATCCAGCCTGACGAGTCCCTCCCGCTCCAGCGCCCCCAGGCACTGCGTGACCGTCGAACGGTTCGCCCCGATCATCTCCGACAAGTACTCCTGCGAGATATGGAACTCTTCGGTTCCGGTATGCATGCGCGTCGTCAGCAGCCAGCGCGCCATCCGCTGCTTCATGTTGTGCAGCAGATTACACGCGGCGCACTGAATGGCCTGCAGGAAACGCGCGTGCAGAAAGCGTCCGGCCAGCATGCCGAATGACTCGGAATTGGCGTAGAGTTCCTGCACCACACCAATCGGAACCCGCAGACCTTCCCCGGGCACCTGCATCACACCCTGGTGAAAGCTGTCCGTCGCGCCAAGCACGGCGGGCACTCCGACGAACCCATAACGCCCCGTCGGACTGCCGTCGATGGTCCGTCCGTCGCTCATGCGCACCAGTTCCGAAGCCATTCCGCTCTCCAGAAAGTAGATAGCCTGCGGTAACTCGCCCGGTGCATAGAAGCTGAAGCGCGCGGGCAACTCCACCTGCGTCGCAGTGTCGAGCAGTGCCGTCCTGTCTGTTTCCGGCAGCGCGGCGAGAAATTCGTTCCGCATGTTCACCGATGTCATGATGCGCCAGACTTTCGCAGTGTTGGTTCGCCAACAGACCGCGTTCTGCCTGGTCTAAACAATAAGAAGCAGGAACGGGCCCGCGTGAAAGGCCGCCCCCACGCAATCCGCCCCCAGGCAATAAGGAACGGTTTCACGCACGTAATTACAAATTCGGTTCTCTTGGAGGGTATTCTTGATGATTCCACCAGCCAGCACGGACCCTTGTGGGTTCGCAGGCCTGCGCCGCGCCAGCCGCGCAGTTTGCCACCTCTATGACCTCGTCCTCGCCCCAACCCAGCTGAAAATTACGCAATACACCATGCTGCGCCAAATCGCCGATGCCGGCGAAATTGCGCACTGCGATCTGGCCCGCAAATGCGTCGGATCCGAAGAGACTTTCTCCCGCCGCCTCGCCTCCGCACGCAAATGCGGATGGGTCTCCATGCGCGTCGGTGACCGCCAGCGCCGCGTCTACCGCCTGACAGAAAAGGGCACGCAGGTCCTCCGCGAAGCAACTCCCTACTGGGAACGCGCTCAGGACCGCATGCGCCGTCAACTGGGCGACACCGACTGGCAGACGCTCCTCACTCTGGCACAGCGTGTCGCCGACGCCGCCATTCGCGCCGAGAGTGCTCCTCACAGAAACTCCCGGCCCATGGCCGTCGATCCCCTCAGCTCCGGGATGATTCCCATCCCGCTGTCGCGCAAGCGAGACGACGAGCATTCCACCGTCACCGCCGCGTAAGGCTCACTGCGTGCCGCTTCCGTGGCGGCACGCCCCACGCGGAAGCTTCGAGTAGTCCGTCACGAAAACGCGCAGCGATTTGTCCGGCATCGCCTTGATGCTGCCCTTTACCATCTAGCACCAGTACTCGCCGAGATAGAAGTCGAACGGATCGGCCGGTGTCGAGTCGATCATGTCCAGATGCGAGTCGAACATCTCCTCGCGCCCATACTCAATGCGCCCGCCCCGCATCGCGATGTAGTTCTTCCCCGGATGCAGCTTCAGTTCCGGCTGTCCGCTGCCAAATTGCAGCACCAGGCTGTTGCCCGCAATCTTTGCCGCAGACAGCCGCGCCCGGATCTGCGGCGGAGGAAATGCCGTCTGCGGATCGATCAAAAAAGAGTCCTTGTCCACGGAAAGCCCATGCAGTCCCTTCTGGCTCACCAGGTTGTCCATGCTGAACCCGAGCGCATCCATCATCCCCTTCACCGGAAGTTTCGCCGCATGCACCTCCCGCACGCTGATGCGAATGCGGTTGTCATTCGTGATGCCGACTCCCGCTGTCGCGTCGAAACCCACGTGCAGTCCCTTCTTCATCGTTCCGCGAATGCGCAGCGCATCGCCTTCGAACGCGATCCGTACATCCTTCAGTTGCGCTTTCGGCGAGCGCAGCAGCCAGGTGTTCATCAGCGCCGTCATCTGCGCTGCGCTCATCCGGAACTCCGCCGCATCGGTTCCCACCGCGAATGACGAAGGATCGTTGAAGCTCGGCGCGTCGTGTCCCGCAGTGGGCAACAGCGCTCCCCGCAGCGCAACCACATTCACCGTCAGAGAAGGCGAATAGCGAAACAGCACATTCGCCATCTCGACCCCCGGCGCATTCTGATGGGTGTTCTGCTGATCAGGCTGCTTACCGGCCTGCGCGGCACAGAGCGGTGCAGCCAGCAAACAAATGCGGACAAGACTACGCCAGGTTCTCACGTCGAAATCGGATGCGGGCCATGCAGGGATGTTTGCGCGGTGACATTGTTTTGACACTTCGCTTCGAACCTGCCCTTTATTCCCGCGCACAATGCGTCGCCAGCCGGCTCACCAGAATCACATCGGTCGTCGTGCTCTCATCGCGAAACAGCAGCGAACACAGCTGCCACTTCCCCGCATCCATCTGAGCCCACTCCAGCAACACGCCCGAACCGCGCGGCCCGCGCACCCGCACCCCCAGATGCGCATTCTTCCCGCGCACCTCGGCCTCCGGAATCCGCCCGAACCGCAACGGCTCCCCCATCGCCTCGCGCACCTCACTCGATCGCCGCGCCGCATCCCGGGCGAGCGCCATCGGCTGCTCGACCGTCTGCTGATACCGGACAAACAAAAACCCGCCCACACCCAACCCAGCCAGCACCAGAATCAAAACAAGATTGCGCGATCGCGTTCCCACCGGAGCAGCATACTCCGGTGACAACCACGCTCCGGTTCGTTCCCAGAGCTCAGCATCGCCCGCCGCTCGCGCAGTATCGATTCGCGGCCGCCAGATACTGCGTCCAGTCCTCCGCGATCCCGCGCTGCGCCGTCGCCAGAGGCATCTTCCCCGCCTTCACTTCATCCGCGAGATAGTTTTCGACGCGATCCTTCACCTTGAAGTACCGCTCGTGCAGCGTCACCGCATCCGGCCCGCACTCCGGCCAGATATTCCCCAGTCCATCCGCTCCACCCAGCTCCAGCGGCACCAGATGATCCAGTTCGCACACCTGATCCTCTCCCGAATTCCTCTTCGGCTTGTGGATCCCATACCAGCCATACAGAACGTGCTTCTCCGCCTCGCTCGTCTGGCAGTTCCGCACGCACGCCGTACGCCACCGCGGATCCGTCAGCACCTCCGCGCTCACCGATGGATCTACACCGCCCGGCGTGCACCGCGGATCAGGCACCGGATAGCCGTTCCTCATCCTCGTCGCGCACCCGCCAATCCCCGCGGCAGACCAGCGACCGAAATACTCCGATGCGCACGTTTGCGCAAACGCCTCGCACGCCGCCGGAACCTTTCGCGCCCGCTGCGCGCGCCCAGACGGGTACGGCTCAGCCCGGCCCAGCGAATACGAAAGCTCTGCGCGCCTCCTCGGATGCCGTTTCAGCCACCACGGTCCGTGGGCAATGGCCAGCACCACTGCAGCCACAAGCATCAGCACAAAAAGAAGCGTCGGAGGAGCACCGGAAGATCGTCGAGCCATTCTCCTTCCATCCTATGATCGCGTGATCGCGCGATTCCGAACAAACTGTGGACAAGCCCAGAGTTGGTCCAGATGCCGAACCGTACGAGTAGCTGGTGACTCGACCGGAGCCTACGTTGCAGAATCAGCGGGTCGGCTGCGTTTGGGTCGTTAGCGTCCGGCCCTCGAAATGGGCGAGTGATCGCTAT
>DASSKX010000326.1:0-6162 GCA_035689925.1 Acidobacteriaceae bacterium | reverse complement strand
TCCGCCGGTTCATCCGTGGAGTCATAGTATCCGGCCTGGGCGAAATTCGCAGCGTGGATTTTGATCCGCCGCCGGGGTATGCTCGATACGCATTGATACGCACCTGGGAGGGTTCTGGTTCATGCGCAACCCCGTTTTGCTTCTGGTGTTTGCCAGCCTCACCTGCGCGGCGCAAGCGGCGCCGCAGGCTGCCGCCGATTCCGGTACAACAGCCCGCCCGCGAATCATCGGGATTTCGAACATCAGCGTCTATGCCAGCGATGCGGGCAAAACCGAGCAGTTCTACGTGCATCAGATCGGCCTCAAGAAGGCAGCCGATCCGGAGCATCCGAATGGCGTCCGCTATTACGTCAACCAGGAGCAGTTCGTCGAGGTCCTGCCGCTCCCGGCCGATGCCGGCGTCAACCGCCTCGATCACCTCGGCTACCTGACCGCAGACGCCGATGGACTGCGCCGGTATCTCGGAGCGCATGGGGTGACCGTGCCGGACAAGGTCGAGCAAGGCTCCGACGGCAGCGCATGGTTTTACGTGAAGGATCCCGAAGAGAATAAGATCGAGTTCGTGCAGCCCGCGGCGAAGCTGCTGGCTGCAAAGAACACCGCCGCGCTGTACCAGATCGCCGACGCCGATCCCATCGGTCGCCGCATGATCCACGTCGGAATGCTGGTGCGCGATCGCGCCAAAGAAGACAGCTTCTACCGTGGGATCCTGGGATTCCGCCCCTACTGGCATGGCGGCATGCACGAGGACAGGACGGACTGGGTCTCGCAGCAGGTTCCCGACGGCCACGATTGGCTGGAGTACATGCTCACCAGCGGACCCTCCGGAAGCGGCCTTCCGCAGAGCATCTCGCAGCAACAACTCGGGGTGCTGAACCACTTCTCGCTTGGCGTGGGCAATATGGAGCAGACGGTCACGAAGCTGTACTCCGAAGACCGCCTGGGCACCGATCCGCCGCGTCCGCAAATCGGCCGGGACGGCAAGTGGCAGTTTAACGCCTACGATCCGGACAAGACGCGCGTCGAGCTGATGGAGTTTTCGGCGGCAGCGAAGCCGTGCTGCTCGGAGTTCACGGCGTCGAATCCGACGCCGGATGGCCAGCCATAGCTCAGTCCTTCTGCAGAAGAGGGTCCGGTTCCGCAACGGGCCCTTCTTCGTTTTGGTGGGCGAACAACTCCGGCTGCTCAGCTTGTTCTTCCGGATCGCGAAAATTCCCCAGTCCCACGCCGATCAGGCGAAAGCGCTGCTCCGGACCGAGGTGCACGCGCTGGCGCAGCGACAGCGCAATGCTCGTCAACTCATCGCAGGACGCGACCGGCTCCATGGGCGTCAGGCTGCGGGTCATGATCTTGAATTCCGCCGTCTTGAGCTTCAGCACTATGGTGCGCGGGATCCGCGTCTCTTTGCGCGAGGCAGCCCACACCTTCTCCGCCAGGCGGCGGATCGCGTCCTCCGTCTCGTCAAGAGGCACATCACGCTCGAAGGTGTCTTCCGCCGAAATGGACTGCGTCGGCCGGTTCGGCTCGACCGGGTTCTCGTCGATGCCGAACGCCAGTTCATGCAGACGGATTCCATGCCTGCCGAAGTGGCTTTCGAGCGCAGCGAGTCCCATCTTGCGCAGATCGCCGACGCTGTGGATGCCGAAGGTGCGCAGCCGCTCCGCCGTCACTTTGCCGACGCCCGGCAGGCGCTCGACGGGAAGCGGCGGCAGGAAGGTATCGAGGTCTTCCGGCTGAATGACGAAGAGGCCATCCGGCTTCTTCCAGTCCGACGCGATTTTCGCGAGAAACTTGTTCGGCGCCACGCCCGCCGATGCGGTCAGGTTGAGTTCCTCCCGAATCTGCTGGCGTATCGCCTTCGCTACCTTTGTCGCTGTCGGCAGGCCGGCCTTGTTTGCTGTGACGTCGAGGTAGGCCTCGTCGAGCGACAGCGGCTCAATCAGGTCCGTGTAGCGCCGGAAGATCTCGCGCGCCTGCCGCGACACGGCACGGTAGCGCACAAAATCCGGCGGAACGAAGATAGCCTGCGGGCACAGCCGCTCTGCGCGCACCGCTGGCATTGCAGACCGCACCCCGAACCGCCGCGCCTCATACGAGGCCGCGCATACGACCGAGCGGTTCCCGCGCCAGGCGACCACGACCGGCTTGCCGCGCAGCTTTGCGTCGTCGCGCTGCTCCACCGACGCGTAAAAGGCGTCCATGTCGACGTGCACGATCTTGCGAAGCCGGGATGCGGGGCCGACTGCTTCGCCAGCCTCAAACTCGGCCATGCCAGAACGATATCAGCGGTAATCCGGCAACGGAAATCCACTTTGTGTTCGGTATCGAACGTTCGCGTTTCGCATGCAACCAGCGACGGCAACGCTGAAAATCTCCGCCGCAGCAGGACTTACACCGCTGAAATTCCGGCAATGCAGTAATGCGCCAGGTTCCGCCACAATTCTGCATCTTATTAACCATTGGCACTTGTAATGAGGTGGCCCCAGTATGAGAATTGCGCAGGTTGCGCCGCTGCACGAAAGTGTCCCTCCCAGGCTCTATGGCGGGACGGAACGCGTGGTTCACTACCTCACGGAAGAACTCGTCCGTGCCGGACATGATGTAACCCTCTACGCCAGCGGCGACTCCAGGACCTCGGCCCAGCTCCGCTCCGTCTGTGACTGCGCCCTTCGCCTTGGCCGTCCCAAACCCAATGATCCTCTCGCGCAGCACGTTCTTCTTGCCGAACTGGTTGGTCAGGAGTGTGGTGAGTACGACATCGTCCACTTCCACATCGACTACATTCCCTTTTCCGTAATTCGCCAGTGCAAGATGTCGGCCATCAGCACGCTGCACGGTCGGCTGGACATTCCTGACCTGTACCCCTTGTTCCGTGAATTCGATGACATGCGGCTGGTCTCCATCTCGGACGCGCAGCGCGCTCCCATGGAGTGGGCGAACTGGGAGGCGACGGTCTATCACGGTCTGCCGGAAGACCTCCACGTTCCACGGCTTGAGGGTGGAGACTACCTGGCGTTTCTGGGCCGGATTTCGCCGGAAAAGCGCGTTGACCTCGCGATTGAAATCGCCAGACAAGCCGGCATGAAGATTCGGATTGCGGCGAAGATCGATCCAAGCGACCAGGACTATTACGAATCGGTCCGCCACCTCCTGAACGAGCCACACGTCGAGTTTCTCGGAGAAATCGGGGAAGAAAATAAGGGTGAGTTCCTGGGCAACGCCGCGGCCCTGCTCTTTCCGGTAGACTGGCCGGAGCCCTTCGGTTTGGTGATGATCGAAGCGCTAGCCTGCGGCACGCCTGTGATTGCTTTCCGGCGCGGTTCGGTCCCCGAAATCATCGAGCACGGACTGACGGGTTTCGTTGTGGATAACGTCGAGGAAGCCGCCAGGGCGGCCCGGCGCATCTCTCTGATAAAGAGAGAAATCTGCCGCTCGGAATTCGAGAACCGCTTCAGCGCGCGCCGGATGTGCCACGACTATCTGCGCGTTTATCGAGGAGTACTTGCGGAGAACCGGCGGCGCGGCGTGAACTCCGGCGACCTGTCTCTGGTCGCCTAGCCCGCAAGGAGGCTTTTCCGAATGCTTTCGGAGAAAGCACAGCCCGTCCAGAGCCAGGATGTTATTGAGGTCGGGCAGCAGTTCTACATCCGCGCCTCTTCGTCGCTCGCCGACGACCGGACGCGGGTTCTGCTGCACGGCGACACGTTTGCCATCTTCGACCGGAACGGGGATATCCAGCCGGTCGGGTTTGGCCAGCAGGGTATCTTCTTCCGCGAGTCGCGCCATCTCTCCCGTCTCGACCTGCGCATCCGCGACATGCGGCCACTGCTGCTCAGTTCCACCATCCGCGAAGACAACGTGCTCTTCGGAGCGGACCTGACCAATCCAGACATGCAGCTCGACGACTGCGATCTGGCGCGCGGCAACCTGCACATCTACCGCACCAAATTCGTTTGTGATGCCACGTGCTACGACAAGCTCACCTTCCATAATTACGCGGACCGGCCGACAATCCTGGAGGTCAGCTTCGATTTCGACGCCGACTTTACCGACATCTTCGAGGTGCGCGGGCAGAAGCGCGCGGAGCGTGGCAAGTTGCTGCCGCCGAAGGCGAACGGCCGTCGCATTGAGCTGAGCTATGAAGGACTGGATGGGATCCGCCGTACTACCCGGATCGAATGCTCGGATCCGAAGGCCGAAGCCGACGGCAGATCGATCAACTTCCCTCTGGCCCTGGAACCGCATCAGGAGACCAGCCTGACGATCACCATCGAATGCCTGCAGGAAGGTCTGCAGCAGCACGCAGGCACGTACGAATCCGCCCTGCAGGTGCTGACGCACGAGCGCAAGAAGGGCCCGCTCTCTGATTTTGAAATCGAGACCTCGAACCAGCAGCTGAACACCTGGATTCGGCGTTCCTGCGCCGATCTGGAGATGATGGTCACCGAGACGCAGCACGGGCCGTATCCGTACGCCGGCGTCCCCTGGTTCAGCACGGTGTTCGGCCGCGACGGCATTATCACCGCTCTGGAGATGTTATGGCTGGAGCCCAGCATTGCGCGCGGCGTGCTCTGCTATCTGGCCGCCACGCAGGCGACGGAGATCGATCGCCAGCGCGACGCCGAACCCGGAAAGATCCTGCACGAGATGCGCAAGGGCGAAATGGCGCGCCTGCGCGAAGTTCCCTTCGGCATGTATTACGGAACAGTAGACGCGACGCCGCTGTTTGTTCTGCTGGCCGCCGCCTACTACCGGCGCACCGCCGATGTGGAACTGCTGCGCAACATCTGGCACAACATTCAGGCGGCCCTCGACTGGATCGACCAATACGGCGACCGCGACGGCGACGGCTTTGTTGAATACCAGCGCCAGAATGAGACCGGGCTGGTCCAGCAGGGCTGGAAGGATTCCGGCGACTCGGTCTTCTACAGTGACGGTCGTCTCGCGGAGGCTCCCATTGCGCTCTGCGAGGTGCAGTCGTACGTCTACGCGGCCAAGATGGGCATCGCGGATGTAGCCTCGGATCTGGGGCATCTCGAGCTGGCGAAGAATCTGCGCAGGCAGGCCCTCGAGTTGCGCGACAAATTCCAGAAAGAGTTCTGGTGCGACGACCTTTCCGTCTTCGCTCTCGCGCTTGACGGCGAGAAGCGCAAATGCGCCGTGCGCGCTTCGAACGCAGGCCATTGCCTCTTCTCCGGCATCGCCAATGAGCAGCAGGTGCGCGTGCTCTCGCGGACTCTGGCTTCCGAGGCGTTCTTCTCCGGCTGGGGTATTCGCACCCTGGTGCCTGACGAGAAACGCTACAACCCGATGTCGTACCACAACGGATCGGTTTGGCCACACGACAATGCGGTCATCGCGTGGGGCACGCTGCGCAGTCCGCGCAAGGAGCTCGCGCTGCGCGTGCTCTCAGGCCTACTCGATCTCTCCACGCAAGTCGACCTGCACCGTCTGCCCGAGCTGATCTGCGGTTTCACGCGCCGCGCCGGCAAAGGCCCGACGCTCTATCCGGTCGCGTGTTCGCCGCAGGCCTGGGCCGCAGGATCGGCATTCATGGTGCTGCAGGCGTGTCTCGGCCTCGAAATCGAAGCGCGCGAGTCGCGCATTACGCTGCATTACACCAGCCTGCCGGAGTCCATCAAAGAGGTGCGGATCCGCAACCTGCGCGTCGGCGAAGCCTGCGTGGATCTCTCGTTCGAGCGCTACCACGAGAGTATCGGCGTGGATATTCTGCGTCGCAGCGGCAATCTGGACATCGTTTCGGTTCGATAGCGTTCTCGCTGAGCACCGAGCGAGCATTCTTCCCTTTGCCAGGGAGCGCCTGTGCCCAGGCGCTCCGCTTTCGTCAGAACACGTCCATATAAATCGGGCGACCGATGCGGCTGCGCCGTCGTGCAGCCGTGACCTGCCGGCCACTTCAGGTGGAGAGGCCAACCGGGTCGCGCACGGTGAGCATTGGTCGTCGCGCTCGTTGCCGTTGCGCGCATCGATTGAGTAGCCGTTCCTCGAAAACGAGGACGACGCGCAGACTTGGACCGCTGCTGTGCCCGATAGACAACTCCAGTCTGCGCGTTGTCTCGCGCCCCTGCTCGGACACGATCTGCTGGCGCTGCTATGCTGGGCCATTCGGGATTGAGCCCTATGCGACTGCACCATCACATT
>DASSKX010000325.1:0-2758 GCA_035689925.1 Acidobacteriaceae bacterium | reverse complement strand
CCTTCAGCGATCGCGGAACCGGCATCACCTTCCAGCCGGCAACGGCCTTTGCTCACATGAGCAACGAGCCTGTGCAGGCGCTCGGTACCGGCGTCACGCTCGACCACACGCTGAGCAGCAACCATCCGATTGACGATGTGGTGCGCGACGCGACCGTCACCACGGCGGGCTATCAGGGCAAGCCCGAGCCCAACCAGTGGTTCGGCGGGCCGGAACTCGCCACCAACGCTCCGTTCTTCGAAATGCGGGTCACGCGTCGTGAGGGCAGCATGGTGCTGCGCGACGCTGCGGGTCTTGTGGTGGACAGCCTCAACTATGGCCTGCTCGCCGATCCGTGGGCGGGCGAGGGTTATCAGGGGGTTTCAGGATTCGAGCGGGAGGGCTGCTATGTCACGGCGCCTGGCGCGGCGAGTGGGTTCGGGCCATTTGCTGCGGCGGCTGCTGCGTCGAACACCAGCGCCGGGCGTTATCCGGATGGCGCCGACAGCGACAGCAATTGCACGGACTTTGTGACGTCGCCGGCAACCAGTTTGTCGGGAGGCTCGAAGTCCGGGGCGACGAACCTCAAAGTCACGGCGGTCGAAGGCTTCGACCCCGGACAGACCATCCAGATCGACACCGGAGCGAACCTCGAGACCGCTGTCATTGCGGCGGTCGGCACGGCGGGTGGCACCACGGTCGGTACCGCGACTGAGGTGGGCGCGAAAGCGATCCAGGTCGCCAGCACCAGAGGGTTCACTCCCGGCGAGAGCATCAGCATCGACAGCGGCGGAAACTACGAGACGGCAGTGATTGCATCCGTCACGCGCTTCCCGACGGCCGAACTGGTGCTCACCGCGCCGCTGACGGTCGCGCATGCGGCCGGCGCCGAGGTCTCCGGCACCGGCATCACGCTCACTGCTCCGCTGAGCCGTGAGCATGCCGGCGGGGCGCAGGTTGTGGGAAGTTTGTCCACGCCGGGTGCGCCGAATCACTACTACAGGAAGCTTCGTTGAAGCATCCTGCCGCAGAGGTCGAATGAATCGGCGTGACGTGCTGAAGGGCGCAGTTGCAGGAGCCTTTGCCACGGGCGGAAGCTGGCCGGCTTCCGCCGCAACTGCGCCGTCCGCGCCACAGACCGTGGAGCGATGGGGAGTGTTCGAGGCCCGGCTCGATGGTCCGGCGGGGGGAAATCCCTTCCTCGATGTCGATCTGCATGCGGACTTCCGGCTCGGCAATCGAGCCGTCCGCGTGCGCGGCTTCTATGATGGCGACGGCGTTTACCGCATTCGCTGCATGCCGGATGAGCTGGGCGACTGGACTTACAGAACCAGCAGCAATGCCCCCCAACTCGACGGTCGCACGGGCACCTTTCAATGTGTCGCTCCGGCGCAGGACAATCATGGCCCGGTGATGGTACGCGACACGTGGCACTTCTGCCACGCGGACGGCACGCCCTATCATCCGTTCGGAACGACCTGCTACGCGTGGGTGCATCAGACGCAGGATCTCCAGCAGCAGACCCTGGCGACTCTGAAAGACACCGGATTCAACAAGATTCGGATGTGCATTTTTCCGAAGAGCTACGCGTATAACCGGAACGAGCCGCCCTTCTATCCCTTCCCACGCGACGCGTCAGGCAAGAACGATTTCTCGCGATTCAACCCGGAGTTCTTCCGCCACATCGAGGGTCGTATTCAGGATCTGGCCAAGTTCGGCATCGAGGCCGACCTGATCCTGTTCCACCCCTACGACCGCTGGGGCTACGCGACGATGCCGGCCGAGGTGAACGATCGCTACCTGCGCTATGTGGTCGCGCGCTTCGGCGCCTTCCGAAACGTCTGGTGGTCGCTCGCCAACGAATATGACTTCATGCACGCACTCTCCACGCCGGACTGGCTGCGCTTCGGCCGCATCGTTGCGGAAGAAGATGCGGCGCATCATCTGCGCTCGATCCACTACGGCAGCACGATGTACGACTACACGCAACCCTGGGTGACGCACGCCAGTCTGCAAACCACGGCATTCGACAAGGCGCTGGAGTGGCGCGCTGCGTGGCGCAAGCCGGTCATCTACGACGAATGCCAGTACGAAGGCAATATTCCGCAGCGCTGGGGCAATTTGTCGGGCGAGGAGATGGCACGGCGCTTCTGGCGATGCGTGATAGCCGGGTGCTATGCGACGCACGGCGAGACCTATCTCAATCCCGAAGAGATTCTGTGGTGGTCCAAGGGCGGCGTCCTGCATGGCAGCAGCCCGAAGCCGATCGCCTTCCTGCGGCGCATCGTGGAGGAAATCGCTCCGCGCGGACTGACCGGAGAAGATTCGAATTACCTCTCCGCCGTCAGCGAGAAGGGCGACATGCTCTGGTTTCTCGATGAGCATCAGCCGGCGGAATACAAGTTCCCGTTGCCCGCAGGGCAGAGCTTCCGGGCGGAGATCATCGATCCGATCGCGATGACCGTGACCCGCCTGCCGGATGCGTTCACCGGCCCCACCCAGCTCAAGCTTCCCGGCAAGCCTCGGCAGGCGATTCTCTTTCGCAAGCTGAGCTGAGCGGAATTGCGGGCCTCGGCTGGCTGCGCCGGGGAGAATCCGGGCATCCCACTGCCTGTTGGTTCAAGGAGATGCTGATGGCTGCCAATCCCAAACCCAGCCCTGAATCCGATCCCACTGTCAACGCCAATCCCGACGCCTGCACGGAAGTCATCGACCCGAAAGCGCCGGCGGGGAGCAGGACGTCCCTGGGCGCAAAGAGCGACTGCAATGGCCGTCCCGC
>DASSKX010000324.1:0-5316 GCA_035689925.1 Acidobacteriaceae bacterium | reverse complement strand
CCCGTCGGTCTCATGCTGCCCGTCGCGCAGTCCCGACGAATCGTACAGCAGATTCTCCCAGTCGTTTGGATCCGGATCGTACGGGATCTGGTAGTAATCCCTCCGCAGTTGCGTCACCACCCGGAACTGGTCGTGCGGATCGCGGTTCAGGATCAATGAAGTGAATCCGCCGTAGCCGTTCTCAGCGTCGTGCACCGGTTTTTCGATCGGCGCCATCAGCCCGTAATTGCTGCGATTCCCGTTGAGCGACAGAAACCATGCAAAGCGCTCCGTATGATTGCCGAGGCTCAGCTGGCTGTCGGTTTGATCGAAGCTGCCGAAGGTCGTCACGAACTCGCCCGCGCGATCCGCTTCGAATCCGGTGCGCGGCACCACGTTGAACATGCCATAGCTGCGGTCGCCAAGGTCGGCCCCATAGCTGCCGCGATCGATCTCCAGCGTGTCGATATCGCGGGGATCGATCTGCGGACCGACATTGCTGCCGATATTAGTGTTTGGGATCGGCACGCCGTCGATCATCCAGTTCAGCTCATGTCCGCCGCGCATGTGCAGCATGTCGTGCGTCATGTACGCGCCCGGAGTGTAGTCGGTGATCATCGCCAGGGAATTGGTGCGGTCCGCTCCGGGAGTCGTGGCCAGTTCCGAGCGATTCAGCACAGCCATCGGCGTTACGGATCCGGGATTCGCGCTCTGCGCCTCGTCGCGAACCACAGCCGTCTGGTGCACGGCAGCGATCTGCAGCGGCAGGTGCAGGACGTCGGTGCCCGCGGAAGTCACCGTGAGTGCCTGCTCGAGCGTATTGAATCCGGAACTCGACACGCTGATCTCGTAAACGCCCGGCGGCACCGCAGGGATAGAAAAATAACCCTCCGCATTGCTCGTCGCTGTAAACGACAGGTCAGAATGGGCGGCGCGCAGAACAATTTGCGCGTCCCGCACCGGCCGATGTTCCGGGTCGTGCACAATGCCCTGCACCTGGCCGAGCACGGCAGCACGCGCGATTCCGGCCGCCAAAAGCCATACGAAAACGACCATGAATGCTGTCTTGCGCAGCATGCGGCAAGCTCCTCGAAGAATGG
The DNA here is from genome assembly GCA_035689925.1 of Acidobacteriaceae bacterium. Lineage (GTDB taxonomy): Bacteria > Acidobacteriota > Terriglobia > Terriglobales > Acidobacteriaceae > Palsa-343. The sequence goes on along the minus strand of DASSKX010000324.1, from coordinate 4,237 downwards.
AAGACCGGAGATGCGTCTCAGAACGCAGGAGAGCACCCGGCCGGGGCCAGCGCGATCCTGCTTCGACTGCGATTTAGAGGAGTGTCACTGCCGGAGGCCCGCGCTTTTGCCGCGTCCGCTCGCAGGAGATGCGGAAGCCGGCCTCAGCCTCACGAACCATCATCGCCGTATGCGCGACGTGCCCGGCAACGGCAGAGGATTGCGTAGCCACCGCGTGCGGCAGCATGAGCCGAACGTGCCCCGCCGGCCACCAGGGACAATTCGAGGATACGGTTCGGAAGTGCGCCGGAACAGCTACGGAAATGCTGTCCATCGCACAGTGGTGCGCACCGTTGCGGCGGCAGCACGCGGGCAGTTCGCTGCGGTCTGCGATCGAGACGAACGCAGGCGCAACAAGGGGCAGGCCGAAGACCAGCACCAGCAGCGCTGCAAACGTCCGCTTCATCGATGCGATCGTAACAGGAACCCGGCACTCCGGGCCATGCAGCCGCGATCGGGCCGTTATTGCTGTGGGCTGAAGCCCTGCTGCATCAGCGGATAGACGCCCTTCGTCTGCGTCGTCAGCGTCATGCGATGGAAAGCCGAAGCAGCGGCCTCTGACGTCGGCACAAAGGTCAGCGTGTACTGGTTTTTCAGCAGGTTCGCCAGCTTGTTGAACGCCTCGTCGGCTTTGTCGTGGCGGCCCTCGATCATGTAGCCGCCCGTTGCCGAACAGATGTGTTCGAGGTTCGTCTTGCCGTCTTCATGCGACTGACGCGGTTGTTCGCCGCGGCGGTCGCTGCCACCGCCGCCGCCGGTGCCCGGATACTCGCTGCCCCCGCCCGGGAAATTAATGCCGCCGCGGCGCTGGTTACCGGCATTCTGCCGCTGCGGAGCCTCGCGGCGCTCCTCCGTCGGGTAATAGATCGCGAAGATGGCCGTGCGCGCCTCCTGCGCGGCCTGCACCGCATCGCTCATGCTTTCCTTGCTGCCGCGATCGACACCGTCGCTGATGAGCACCAGCACGTGCTGTCCGGACTGCTTCTTCAGCTCTTCCTGCGCCGCCAGATAGATGGCGTCGTACAGCGTGCCGCCCCAGTGGTAATCGCTCTCGTCCGCCGCGCCGCCGAACTGCGGCGATCCCAGCTGATTCATCGCATCGTGCAGCTTGTCCTGCGCGCGCGTCGGATCCACCAGCAAATCCACTTCCGTCGCGTACTGGATCACCAAAAAGTTGTCCTGCCCCGCAGGCAACGTATGGTCGACAAAGCGCACGCTGGCCAGGCGCATGTCGCCCAGTTCTGTTTTTAGCCCCGGCGTGGTCTGCGCCACGATGGCGAAGTTCATGGGCGTCGGTGCTGCCGGGCCAAAGGACTGAATCTTCTGCTCCGCGCCGTTGTCGGTCAGCTTCAGATCGTCGGCCTTGAGGTTCTTCACCGGGTTGCCCTTGTCATCTACGACCGTAACCGGCAACGTGATCGCTCCGACAGCGGAGCCCACGGTGGGCGCAGCTTGCGGCGCGGAGGGCTGATTCGTTTGTGGCTTTGCCGGCGGATTGGCCTGGGCGGCGGCCGTGATACACCCGGCCGCAATGGCCAGCGGAAGCGAAAAACGCACGAGGCGGGATGGTGTCATAGATTTCGGTGCTGCTGAACGATTCAGTCGTTAGACGACGCGACACTCAATTTGGGTTTCGCCCAGCAGATTTTAGGCTTGTCTGCGCTTCCAAATCCAATAGTCGACCGAGTACTTGCCCGGACCGAAGATCATGATCAGCAGCGACGCGAAGAGGAAGGTGTACGGATCGGCGCCGTAAAACTTGCCGGGATTGGTCAGGATCGATGTGAGCGCCTCGCGATCGGCAAGCGCATACGCGCCGATCATGTCGCCGGCAAGCAATAGTCCAGTCACGCGCGACCCAAGCCCGAGGATCAGCAGGATTCCACCGATGAACTCCAGCAGCGAGATGCAGATGACCGTGAAGTGCGGCGCAGGCAGGCCGAGGCTGGCGAAGAACGACGTGGCATTATCCAGATGGTGCAGCCGCCCCCAGCCCGACTGTGCAAACTGCCATCCCCAGTAGAGCCGTACCAGCAGCAGAAAGCCCGGTTGCAGCGCCGCGCAGCCTCGCTGGAAGCGCCGATATAACGAAGAGGGGAGGCTTACCTTCTCATCACAGGGGCTCTTCGCCGCGGGCGTGCTCATGGTTCCTTCTTCCTTGCCGGGAGTCAGTGGGTAAACCACCCCAGCATAGCCCAGGAAGCAAAGGCGTCCTGCAGAAAAGCGGTGCGCTGGTCCTCAGGAATGTCACTGGACTCGAACGCCGCGTCGATAGCCGCGCCCAGGGGCTGTCCGGCCTCGATGGCCTGCAGCAGCCGGAATTCCTCCGGCCCGAGCGGCTTGTACCACACCGAATTCTCGAGCCGATGCACCGCCAGGTGCACAGGACGCGGCGCCAGCGCAGCCACCTGCCGCACATGCCGCCGTTTGCGCGCAGTGCTGGCGTTGTTCGTCGAAGACGCGCTGCTTCCGTTTTCGCTGCGCACCTGGAGCAGCAGATCATCCACCGGATACGACAGCGCCAGCAGCCGGACGTGAGGCTGCAGTTGCAGAAAGCTCCCCTCGCCCACATTGGCGAAAGCGTCGGCGCTCAGCGGAGGCCGCTCTTCGGAGTCGAACGCCTCGATATGCGCCCACTCCAGCCGCACCATGTCGAGCGCGAGCGTCTCATGCGGCGCGATGAACTGCGGATGACTACGAAGCCAGCCCTCAAGCCGCGACCCCAGATTGCGCAGCGTAAAAGACTCCGACGGGCAGTCGGTAAGGTATTCGCGCATCAGCCGGTCGAACTTCGCGCGGCCCAGAATCGCCTCCAGCCCAGGAAAATCCTCCTCGAAACTCGTGTAGAGCCGGAACCAATACTGACGGTTATAAATCTCCAGCCGCTCAAACGAGGTGAGCCGGTCATTGGGACGGATGATCGCCTCGGCTTCGCTCGCGTTCGATGCGCCGTCGCGTCGCCGGCGCGGCATCGTCTCCGACCGCGTGAGCGGGTGCATCACCGCGGCCGCCATCCGCCGCTGGATTTCCTTCAGATTCGCCGGCTGGGCTGTTGGCTGGGTCATGGCCGGACTCCCGCAGGCTCCAGGCTCTGCGCCGCGGCTTCCATCGCGGCCAGGCTGGCATTCGCCGGAGCCGCGTCGGCAGCGGCCTTCAGGAACTTCGTCGCCTTCAGCGCTTCGGCGTGCACTTCGTCGAAGCTGGGAATGTTGTCGTCCCATTCAAGCAGCGTCGCCGTCGGTCCGCAGCGCTCCACCGCGCGCCCGTACAGCCGCCATACCGCCGGCAGCACCGGATGATCGTGCGTGTCGAGAATGTACTTCTCGAACTTGCTGTGGCCGGCAATGTGAATCTGCGCCACGCGGTGCGCGGGCACGAAGTTCACATACGTGAACGGATCGAAGTTGTGATTCTTCGATGAAACATAAATGTTATTCACGTCGAGCAGAATGCCGCAGTCCGCGCGTTCCACCACTTCGGTGAGGAACTCCCACTCCGTCATCTCGGAGACGTGGAACTCCGCGTAGCTCGAGACGTTTTCTACGACAACCGGCACCTCGACGAAGTCCTGCACCTGGCGAATCTTCTGCGCCGTCACCTCGACGGCCTCCCACGTGTACGGCATCGGGAGCAGGTCGTGCGTGTAGCGTCCGTCGACGGACCCCCAGCAGAGATGATCGCTGAGCCATGGCGTCTTTGTGCGGCGCACCAGCGCCTTCAGCCGCTTCAGGTGCTCGCGGCTCAGCGGATCGGCGGACCCGAAGTACATGGAAACCCCGTGCTGCACGACCTTGTACTGCTCGAGGATCTGATCGAGGATCTCCATCGGCCGCCCGCCGTCGATCATGTAGTTCTCGGAGATGATCTCGAACCAGTCCACCACCGGACGCCGCGACAGGATGTGCTGATAATGCGGGATGCGCAGGCCGATCCCGACGCCGTACTCCGTGAATCCGTTGAAGCGATTTGCAGGCATCGAGCACCTCGGCAGACTAGCGCATCAGAATGAAGCTTGGGCCGCTTCGGAGATTTCGGGCATTCCAGAAATCCACTCAGAGCGAGCGAAAGGGGCCACCGCACGGGCAGCCCCTTTCTCATGCTCGCATTTCTCGACCTAGTCGGGCATCTTGGAGCCGTCGGTTGCGCAGCCACCCTTGCCCTTGCAGCTGTTCTTGCCCTTGCAGCCGTTGTCGCTGCT
>DASSKX010000323.1:0-8114 GCA_035689925.1 Acidobacteriaceae bacterium | reverse complement strand
AAGGCCGAGCAAAGCGTGGTGCGATTTTCGGTTTCGCGGCCTGATAGCCAGGTCAGCTTCGGCGATCTGAGCATCTCGCCCGATGGCCACAATCTGGCATTTATCGCCTCTTCAGAAGCTGATCAGCCCCCAGCGCTCTGGGTGCGTCCACTCGACAGTCTCACCTCCCGTCAACTTCCGGGAACGGAAGGTGCGTCCATGCCGTTTTGGTCGCCGGACAGCCAGTGGATCGGATTTCAGGCCAAAGACAAGCTGGAGAAGATTGCGGTTTCGGGTGGCCCTCCCGTCACGATTTGCGATGCTCGCAACCTCTCCCTGCCGAACCCGGATCACCACACGATGGGCGCATGGAACCGCGACGGCGTCATTCTTTTCTCGAACCCCGGCGGTATTTACCGGGTGCCCGATTCAGGCGGTACGCCCACGCTGGTGCTTGCTCCGGCTGCAGCACGCAATGAGAGCGGATTCGCGGTGCCCGAATTTCTCCCGGACGGCCGCCACTTCCTCGTGGAGATGTGGAGGAACTCCGGCGATCTCAGGATCGCGGTAGGCTCGCTGGAGTCGAATCTCGTCGTCGACCTCGGGCCGGCAAGTTCCAACGCCCACTATGCCCGGCCCGGCTATCTTTTCTACCTGGATCGAAGCACGCTGATGGCGCGGCCATTCGACGCCAGAGCACTGCGTTTTACGGGCCCCTCGACGCCGTTTGCTCAGAATGTCGGCGAATACAGCGGCCCGGATTACGGGTTCTTCTCCATCTCCTCGGCGGGCGTGATGGGTTACCAGGCCGTGCCGGACGCGTCGAGGAACCAGATGGCCTGGTTTAACCGCTCCGGACAGAATCAGGGCGCCGCCGCTCAGCCGGACATTTACGCCAGCCCTGCACTTTCGCCCGATGGCGGCAGGCTGGCTGTCGCGGTGGGCGAACATGGCAAGGCAGACATCTGGGTTTACGATCTGAAGCGCGGCACCGCCTCTCGCCTTACATTCAACCCTGCCTATGATGTCAACCCTATTTGGTCGCCGGATGGAAGCCGAGTTCTTTTCTCATCCGATCGCAGCGGCGCCTGGGATCTTTACCAGAAGTCTGCGGATGGGCTCGGAAGCACGCAAGCTGTGTTCCAATCCGCGGGTCAGGACAAGGCCCTGAACGACATTACGTCAGACGGCCGGTATGCAATCTACGACACGGCAAACGGAACGACAAGTAGCCAGCTGTGGGTTTTACCCCTTTTTGGCGACCGCAAGCCGTTTCCCTTTGTGCAGGGGAATTTTGGCGCTGGATCCGCCCAGTTCTCGCCCAACGGACGCTACGTGGCCTACAACTCGAACGAGACGGGGAGAGATGAGGTCTACGTCCAGACTTTCCCGCAGCACACGGGCCGATGGGAGATTTCGAATTCGGGCGGGGCGGAGCCGATGTGGCGCCACAACGGCAAGGAGCTGTTCTATCTCACCCCCGACGAAAAGCTGATGGCCGTGGATGTGGATACGACATCGGCGGCATTCCAGGCCGGCATTCCGAAAGAACTGTTTCAGGCGCAGCTTGTGCCGCTATCGTATTGGCGGAATATTTATGTTCCTTCGCCGGATGGGCAGCGTTTCCTGATGATTACGCCCGCAGGCCAGACCAAGCCGGAGCCGATCACCATGGTGCTGAACTGGCCGACGCTGCTCAGGAAATAGTGCCCTGGCGGATCAATGTCCGGGTAAGAGCTTCTGAGCCTGACCTGGCTGCGTCCAGCCGCTTACAGTCCAGGGCTTCATACGTCGAAATTCTCAGCGCAGTCACCAGAAGTCGATTTACACTGATTCCGCGTGTCTCCAGGGACAACAACAATGCCCGGCTCCGGCTGCGATCGAAGGGCGATTTGGCGGCTGGTGGTCCCGATCGCCGTTCTGGCTCTTGTCATCGGGATGACCCTGGGCGAAGTGTGGCACCGTCACATCGATACTTCTCCGGAGAACTGCACCATTTGTCACCTCAGCCACCAGGCCGTGGAACCGGCGGTGGTTGCTGCTCGGGTGGAGATCTTCATCCCTGATGGCAATGGCCCGGAGCCGTTGCAGGTTACCTCGCTTTCCCGTTTAGTCGCGCCGAGGCTCCCCGCCCGCGCTCCGCCCGCCTTGAGCTAGCCGTTCTCCGTGCCGTTCCCGGCGCGTCTCCCATACTGCTTCGCCCTGGCTCAAAGGCTGACTGCCCATGCGTTTCAAACGTTGGCGTATTCCATTTCTCGTATCCGTAGCTTTGCTGCCTGCCTTCGCAGGTGCACAATCGCAACCTTCGCAGAGCGCCCCCAGTCCACCCGCTCAGACGCTCGCGCAAAAGCCGGCCAGCCGGCTACTTTCTCTGGACGATGCCATCCGGCTGGCTCTCCAGCACAACCACAACCTGCTGGCGGCGCGAACTACCATCCGGCAGAACGAGGCGGAGGAGGTCACCGCCAACCTGCGGCCCGATCCCGTACTGCTGACTGACGCCGATTTCCTCCCCGTTTTCCAGCCGGATCAGTTCACGTCCGATTACACGAACAACATCGCGCAGTTCGATTTGGGAGTGAGCTATCTGTTCGAGCGCGGGAAGAAGCGGCAGCACCGCCTGCAGGCGGCGAAGGATGCCACTGCGGTAAGCCGCTTCCAGGTAGCGGACACGGAGCGGGGTCTGGCCTTCAGCGTTGCGTCGCAGTACATCAATGTGGAGCTGGCGGAATCCACTCTGGCCCTGGCCCAGCAGGACCTGAAGAGCTTCCAGGATACGGTCCAGATCGCCGAGACCCGATACAAAGATGGCGACATCAGCGAAGACGACCTGCTGAAGATCAAGCTGCAGATGCTCCAGTTCCAGTCGGATGTTTCGGCTGCCCAGCTGAGTCGGGCGCAGGGGCTCTCGGATCTCCGGCAGTTGCTCGGGTATGAGTCGGTGCCGGCAGACTTCGATGTTGATCCTGAGTTCACCTACCAACCCGTTCCCGGCAATCTCGATGACTTTGAGGCGAAGGCCCTGCTGAATCGTCCAGACCTGCGGGCGGCACAACAGGCGGTAACGGCTGCGAACAGTCAGTATCAGCTGCAGAAGGCGATCGGCAAGCGCGACGTCACCGGGCAGATCAACTACACGCATCTGCAGTTCAACGAGATCTCGCTGTTCGCCCAGATGCCGTTGCCCATCTTCGATCGCAATCAGGGAGAGATCGCCCGCACAGGCTATGCCATCAACCAGGCTCAGGAACAGGAAAAGTCGGCGCAGGGGCAGGTGCTGACGGACGTCCGGGACGCCTTCGAGAATCTCCGCAGCAACGACGCGATCCTTGGACTGTATCGCACGGGATATCTGGAAGAGGCGCAGCAGTCGCGCGACATCAGCGACTACGCCTACCACCGAGGCGCCGCCAGCCTTCTCGATTTCCTCGACGCGGAGCGTAGTTACCGCTCGGTACAACTCGGATACCGCCAGGCGCTGGCCTCGTATCTGCTCGCCCTCGAGCAGCTTCGTGAAGCGGTTGGAACCAGGAGCTTGCCATGATCGTCCGAACCGTACTCCCGCGCCGTTACGCCTGCGCTGTGGCTGCTGCCTGCATCTTCGCTGTCGCAGGCTGCAGTTCGCGAGACCGGGAACGCGCAGCCCAAATGACGTCTTATGCGTCCAGAGCCTCTTCGTCCGAGACGCCGCGGCTGTTCACGATTCCTGAAGACCAGATGACCCACGTTGAGGTGGTCACAGTGCAGCCGACCACGCTCACGCGGACCCTGCGGCTGACAGGCACGGTGGCATACAACGCGTTCAACACGACCCCGGTGATTAGCCAGGTTGGCGGGCCGGTGACGCGTATTCTTGTCGTTCCCGGGCAGCATGTCCGCAAAGGCGAACCGATGCTCGAAGTCAGCAGCCCGGATTACTCGCAGCTGCTGGACGCCTACCTGAAGGCAGCCGACGCGTCTCGCCTGTCCGAAAAGAACTATGCGCGCGCCCAGGATCTCTACCAACACCACGCGATCGCCCAGCGCGATCTGGAGCAGGCCGAATCCGACCGGAACCAGGCCCGAGCCGATCTGAACGCCGCGGAAGAGGGGATGAAGATCCTTGGTATTAAGAATCCCAGCCAGCTCGCGAATGCAGCATCCGCGCAAATTCCCGTGCTGGCGCCGATCAGCGGTCAGGTGGTCGAGCGGCTGGTTTCGCCGGGGCAGGTGGTTCAGGCCGGCCAGACCCAGGCGTTCACCATTTCCGACCTGAGTACCGTTTGGGTACTTGCGAATGTCTATCAGGCGGATCTGGCTTACGTGCACAGCGGCGAGGACGTATCGGTTCAGACGGACGCCTATCCAGGCGCCTTTCATGGACGCATCTCGTACATCTCGCCGGCTCTCGACCCAAACACCCGCACGTTGCAGGCCCGCGTTGTCGTGGATAACCCCGGAGAGAAGCTCAAGCGTGACATGTATTGCACGGTCACGGTGACCGCCGGCAAAGTCGCGAACGCGATTGCTGTCCCCAACGCCTCCGTGCTGCACGACGAGAACAACCAGCCGTTTGTCTATGTGGCCGTTGGAGCCAATCAGTTCGGCCGCCGCGAAGTGGAAACCGGAGCCAGTGAGAATGGCCTGACGCAGATCCTGAAAGGCCTCAGTCCTGGGGACAAAGTCGTGGGCGACGGCAGCCTCTTTCTGCAGTTTGCCAACTCGCTGCAGCACTGAGGAGACCGCTTCATGATCAACCGCATCGTTCAGTTCGCGCTCCGGCAGCGATTCCTCATCCTGATGATGGTTCTGTTCATCATCGTCGGCGGAGCCGTTTCGTTCTCCCACATGCCTGTGGATGCCTACCCGGATTTGTCCTCGCCGATGGTGGAGCTCATCGCACAGTGGCCCGGTCATGCAGCAGAAGAAGTGGAACGGCTGGTGACGGTGCCGACGGAGGTGGAGATGGATGGCGTCCCGAAGATGACGGTGATGCGATCGATCTCCCTGTACGGGCTTTCTGACGTCATCCTGACTTTTCAGGATGATACCGACGATTACTGGGCGCGTCAGGTCGTGTCTCAGCGGATCAGTGAAGTCACGTATCCGACGGGCGTGACGCCAACGCTGGCCCCGCTCACCAGCCCCTCAGGTCTTGTGTACCGCTACGTGATTCAAAGCCCGGATCGCACGCCGCAGGAGTTGAAAGTCTATGAAGACTGGGTGATCGGCCGCCAGTACAAGCAGGTTGCGGGTGTCGCCGATGACTCGGGCTTTGGCGGGACGGTGATGCAGTACCAGGTGTTGCTCGATCCGGCCAGGCTCTACGCTTACCACATCACCGTGCCCGCGGTGGTCCAGCAGTTGTCGGCGAATAATTCCAATGCCGGCGGCGGATTCTATTCGCAGGGTGGCCAGTTCTATTACGTGCGCGGGCTTGGGCTGATTCGCGATACCAACGACATCGGCGACGTGGTTGTTGGGTCGCAGAACGGCGTGCCGGTCCGGATCAAAGATATCGGCGAGGTGACGATCGGGCATGCCCCGCGGTTGGGCCAATTCGGATTCAACAAGACCAATGACGCCGTAGAAGGCGTGATCATGATGCGCCGGGGCGAGCAGACGCAGAACGTGCTGAAAGGTGTGGAAGCGAAAACCCGCCAGCTCAATGACACCATTCTGCCTCCTGATATCAGGGTTCGCCCCTACTACGACCGCAGCGATCTGGTACAGCTCACCATCGACACCGTGGAGCACAACATGGTGCTGGGGATGATTCTCGTCCTCATTGTTCTGATGGCTTTCCTCGTCAACCTGCGCGCTGCCGTCATCGTCGCGCTCACCATCCCGCTTTCGCTGCTTTTCTCCTTCGTCTTTCTGCATGCTCGCGGAGTCGCTGCGAACCTGCTGTCCATTGGTGCCATCGATTTCGGCATTCTGATCGACGGAACCCTGGTCATGGTCGAGAACATCTTCCGCGTCCTGGGAGAACGCGAAGGGACCAGCTACAACCTGATGGATGTAATCCTGGCGGCCGCCAAAGATGTGGACCGTCCTATCTTCTACTCGGTAGCCGTCATCATCGCCGGATATCTGCCCATCTATGCGCTCACCGGACCTTCCGGAAAACTCTTCCGCCCCATGGCGGACACCGTCTCCATCGCGCTGGTCGGCTCCCTCATTCTGACGCTGACCTTCGTGCCGGTGATGTGCTGGTACTGGTTCAAAAGGGGTGTGCACGAGCGGGTGAACAAGCCCTTCGAATGGGTCCGACGGAAATACGCCGGCGTGCTGGAACGGTGCCTGAATCATCCCAGGATCACCCTGCTCGTGGCGGCGGCGATCTTCGGAGCCACCCTCCTGCTGGTGCCGTTTATCGGCGGCGAATTCATGCCGCATCTGGATGAGGGTGCGCTGTGGATCCGCGCCACCCTGCCCTACACCATTTCCTTTGACGAAGCCAGCCGCTTCTCACCGCAGGTGCGCAACATCCTGATGCAGTATCCAATGGTCACCGATGTCGGCTCCGAACTTGGCCGGCCCGACGACGGCACCGACCCGACCGGCTTCTTCAACGATGAGTTCTACGTGGGCCTGAAGCCGTACAACGACGTCTCCTGGAGATCGGGGCGCATTCACAACAAACGGGAGCTGGAGGAAGACGTTCAGAAAAAGCTGCAGTCCTTTCCTGGTGTCATCTTCAATTACACCCAGCCCGCGGAAGACGCGGTCGATGAAGCGCTCACCGGCCTAAAGAGCGCCCTGGCCGTCAAGATCTACGGGCCCGACCTGAACGTACTCCAGAGCCAGGCACTGGAAATCAAGCGCCGCCTCTCTCAGGTCCCCGGGTTCACCGAGCTCACCGTGGTGCGCGAGCTGGGGCAGCCGAGCCTCATTATCGATGTCGATCGTGACAAGATCGCCCGCTATGGCATCAACGTGGCGGATGTGGAAGCTATCGTCCAGGCTGCCGTCGGCGGTCAGGCTGCAACGCAGGTAATCCAGGGCGAGAAGCTGTTCGATCTCGTCGTGCGTATGGAGCCGCGATTCCGCGAGAACCCCCGGGAGATCGGCAATCTTCTGGTGGGAACGCCGTCCGGCCAGCAGATCCCGCTCAGCGAGCTGGCGAATATCCATGAAGCCAGCGGCGCATCCTTCATCTACCGCGAGAACAGCTCGCGCTACATCGGCGTGCAATACAGCATCGAAGGACGCGATCTGCAGACCGCCGTGGAGAATGGACAGCGAGCCATCGCCGACATCACCCGCAGCCTGCCTCCGGGTTATCGAATTGCCTGGGGCGGCGAGTACGGTGAACTTCTCCAGGCGAAGCACCAGATGGAAATCATCGGGCCGCTGGCTCTGCTGATCATCTTCATGATCCTGTTTGCGCTCTATGACAACTTCAAATTCCCAATCACCATTGCACTGGGCGTCATCCTCACCGAACCCGTTGGTGCCCTGATCGCTCTCAAGCTGACGCACACGCCGTTCAGCGTTTCCTCGGGACTTGGCTTGTTGGCGCTGATGGGCGTTTCCGTGGAAACTGCGGTCATCCTTGTCTCCTACATCAACAAGCTGAGACGGGAAAACAAGGACATCCGCACCGCGACGATGGAAGCGTCGCTGCTGCGTCTCCGGCCGATCATGATGACCGCGCTCGTAGCCTGCCTCGGCCTGTTGCCGGCCGCCTTGTCCACCGGGATCGGCTCCGACACGCAAAAGCCGTTTGCCATCGTGATTGTCGCCGGACTCTTCTCGCGTCTCTTCCTCGGATTCTTCGTCGACCCGGTGCTGTACAGAATGGTCGCGCGCGATGGGGATGTCCTGCAGGTGTGAGCACTCGTGTGTAGCTGCGTTCTGAAAAGGTCGATGCGCAACGAAGCGCACCGGCCGGCACGACCTCGACGTTCGACGGCCCGGCTCGATCATTGATGCGACAATACGGATTGTGCAGGGGCCACAGATGCTTTCGTCCGAGAAGTGGAACTTGGCTCCGATGCACAAACGAACCGGCGCCAGCACAAAAGCGCAGGTTCTTATACCAAATTTCAGAGGATGCAAGTCTCTGCATCTGAGATTGTTAGTTAACAGAAGGGCCTGTAGCTCAATGGTTAGAGCAGGGGACTCATAATCCCTTGGTTGGGGGTTCAAAT
>DASSKX010000322.1:0-3836 GCA_035689925.1 Acidobacteriaceae bacterium | reverse complement strand
CTGCGCATTGCGGCGGCGCGCGGGGCGGAGCTGCGGTTCGATGAGCCGGTGGTTTCGTGGAGCGCGAATGCGGGCGGCGTGCAGGTGCGGACCGCTCAGTCGGCCTGGTCTGCGGAGCGGCTGGTGATCGCGGCGGGACCCTGGGCGCAGCAGGTGCTGGGGAAGATCGTTCCGCTGCGCGTGACCCGGCAAGTGATGGCGTGGATTCGGCCGCGGGGTGGGATCAACGCGTTTCTGCCGGGACGGCTGCCGGTGTTTCTCAGCGAATGCGACGATGGGCGTCCCGCCTATGGATTCCCCGCGGTTAATGGAGCAGCAGGCGGCGTGAAGGCCGCGGTGCATGGCAGCGACGAGGTCTGCACGCCGGAAACCGTGGATCGCAGCATCCGCGAGAGCGATCGGGCAGAGATCCTGCGCAAAGTGAGTCTCCGCATGCCGGCGCTGGCGGGCGAGATGATGAAGGCGCAGACCTGTCTGTATACGATGACGCCCGACGAGCACTTCGTCATCGGCGTGCATCCGGAGCATCCGGCGGTGAGCATCGCGTGCGGGTTCTCGGGGCACGGCTTCAAGTTCGCAGCGGTGGTGGGAGAAATTCTTGCCGACCTGGCGATCGAGGGTGCGACACGACACCCGATCGGGATGTTTTCGCCTCTGCGGTTTGAGTGTTCGTGATCGCAAGCAAACTCAGGAAAAGAAAAAACGGCGCCGGATAGAAATCCGGCGCCGCACTGCTGCTGGCTGGGTTAGAAGATGAACTTCACGGCGCCCTGCCAGATGCGCGGATCACCTGCGCCGGTGATCTGGCCGAAGGTGCTCGAGGTAATGGCACGCTGCGAAGGCACATCGAAGTTCGGATGGTTCAGAGCATTGAATGCCTCGACACGGAAATCCAGCTTCGTTCTCTCGGTGATGGGGAAGAAGCGGCTGATCTCCGCGTCCAGGTTCACGTATTTCGGCCCACGTAACGCGTTTCTCCCCATGCTGCCGTAGGTCCCGTTGGGGGAGAAGTCGAATGCGTCCGGGTTCAGGAACTGCTGGTCGCGTGCGACTTTGTTGCCCGTGTAAGGGTTCCCCGTCATGTTCGGGCGATCGTTGGTGACATCGTCACCGTTGATATCACCCTCGGTGACGGTGAAGGGCGTGCCGTCGGTGACTCGGAGCAGCGGACCCACTTCCCAGTTGTTCACGACCGCGCCGGCGATGCCATGCAGGCTGGTGAAGCGGCTGACGACCACGGCGTTGGCATTGAACATGCCCCGGTAATCGAAGCCGCAGTTGGCGCGGTCGAGACGCGGCTTGTATGGATCCTCCACGGTAGTTCCGGCGAAGTCACCCTGCGCGTCTTCCACGTCAATGCAATGCGACCACGTGTAGTTCGCGAGGAAAGTGAACAGCGCCGTGCGGTGCTGGATGGTGGCGATCAGGCCGTTGTAGCTGGCGGTTGCGGAGTCTGCGACGAGGACCGTTCCTCCTCCTCCTCCGGTGAACTTCGCGCCTTCTTTGGGATTCTCCAGAACCAGGCGGAAGCGCTTGCTGTAGTTCGCGGTCGGCGAGCCGCCGGTATAGACCGCCACGTTCAGCGGGAATCCCCACGTCATGTGGGCGGTCTCATTGCCGATGTAATCGAGCTGCGCCATCCACGCATGTCCAAGTTCACGCTGCATGCTGGCCGTCCACTGCATCACGTACGGCGGCTTGAAGTGGTGCGGCATGAAGATGTACTGGGCGGTCGCCGGGAAGCTCACATCCTTCGGCGGAATCGCAGGCTGAGGGAAGGGATTGCCCGGCGAGCTGCCGCCGGTCCACGGATTAGCAAAATCGAGAGGCGCCGTGGTCGGAACGTTCGTCGCTGCGGTGGCGAAGGGCGGGTTCTGCTGGTTGCGCTGCGCCGTGAAGAAGTTCGGCTCGTCATAGATGAGCGCGCCGCCCAGCCGGAAGACCGTCTTGCCGGCGCCATCGGGGTTCCAGGTTACGCCCAGGCGCGGAGAGAACTGCCAGGGCGAGTTCTGCGTGAAGCCCTTGGGGGTTCCTCTTTCGCCGTAGTAGAAGACTCCGGCCGGCGAATTTGGATAGACGCTGCTGTGCTGGTTGTTCAGAAACGCAGACTCGTCCCACACCGACCCGCGGTGGAAGTAGTCCGCCGGCATATATTCCGGCTGCCAGCGAACTCCGGCCGTGAGCACCAACTTGGGAGTCGCCTGCCAGGTGTCCTGAACGTAGAGAGTCGGAATCGGCGCGCGCAGCGAGTTGCCCTGCGCCTTGCTCTGCTCGAAGCCGTGCAATGCTCCGGTCAGGAAGTCGAGGTTCGCATCGGCTTTTGACTGTTTCGGCAGATTCTGCCCGGGGCCGCGCTGGCTGAAGTCACCGCTGAAGGTATACGCACCGTTCATCTCATAGTGATTGCTGGCGTTGAACTGAGAACGGGCGAACTCGCCGCCGAAAATGATCTGATGCCTCCCGCGCACCAGGTTCACGTCATCGGCAATGGCGAACGTGTTCACGTTGAAGTGAGACGGAGCGCAGGTGCCGCAGTAGAGGTTGAACTTCGAACTGACTGTGAAGCGGAAGAAGTTGGGGTCGTTGTTGTAGACGTTGACTCCAACCGCATTGGGGCTCACTCCCTGGGAGGCCGGCTGGCGGTTGTCGCGGCGGCGGTCTGCCGTCACGTGGATGGAATTGACCGTGTGCGGACTGAAGACGTAGCTCTCGCCAATGGTCAGGGACTGCACGCGTTCAAGATTGCCTGCCGTGTCGGTCACCAGCGCATTCGTCGGGTTGAAGGCCGCCGGATGCGCATAGCCATCGAGAAAGTAACGCCCATAGAGCGTGTTCTTCTGCGAGAGAGTGGCGTCGACTCTGGTGATGAACTGATTTTCCGTGTAGTTGCCAGGACGCGAATACTTCACCTGCCCCTTGGGGTCTGTGGTTTGCGGCAGGAATTTCTCCAGCGCCAGCGACACAGGACTGAAGTACGACGGGTCGATGTGGTTGTTGACCAGCAATGCGCCGGTGATCGGATTGTAGAGGGGCGTGGAGTCAGACTTCGAGAAGTCGCCGGCGAGATTGGCTGCGCTGGGGACAAAGGCGGTCACGTCCGATGTCACTTCGTGATGGATGGTCCGCTGGTAACCGCCGAAGAAGAAGAGCTTGTCGCGCCGGATCGGACCGCCCAGGGTGCCGCCGAACTGATTCTGGTGGAGCTGATCGGGCGTGCTGGAAAAGAAGTTCGTCGCGTCGATCCAGTTATTACGGATGTATTCGAAGGCGTCGCCGTGAAACGCATTCGTGCCGGACTTGGTGACCACGTTGACCTCACCGCCGGGGTGCAGCCCGCTCTGCGCGCCCATGGCCGTGCTCTCGACGCTGAACTGATTGACTGCATCGGGGAACGGCGTGGGCAGATTGACGTTGGTCATGTAGTCATTGTTGTCGGCGCCATCCAGCCGGTAATCCGTCTGGTTGCCCATGCCGCCGGCAATCGAAATAGATTTGGAACTGTAGAAGTTCTTGCTGCCCACCATGTCATTGCCGGGAGCGTTGGCAGCTCCGCCGGAGAGCACGATCAGGTCGGTCATCTGACGGCCATTGAGGGGCAGCTCGTTGATCTCCTGCTCGTTGATGGTTTGCTTAAACGAGGTGTCCTGGGTTTGCAGCGCGATGCCATTGGCTTCGACGCGAACCTCCTGGTTCGCTGCGCCAACGGAGAGCGTGACGTTGCTGCCGATATTGCTGCCGACTTCGAGGACGATGCCCGTGCGGGAATAGGTTTTAAATCCCGTAGCCGTCACCGCCATGTTGTAGGTGCCGACGGGAAGGTTGGGGAAGCTGAACAA
>DASSKX010000321.1:0-4415 GCA_035689925.1 Acidobacteriaceae bacterium | reverse complement strand
AGGCCGTGCACGACGGCCTCAAAGACGCCACCAACGGTGTCTCCGCTGCGGAGAACGGCGTCGACCTCGGCCTTCATGCGCTGCTCAGAATCCGGATCGACACAGTTCAACAGGACCTCATCCTTTTGACGCAGGGAGGAGATTTCGTCCCAGGAGGCGTCTCGATCGAGTTCAGCGGCGCCCACGCGGATGACATGGCTGGCGACATCGACGCCGAGTTGCAGGAGAAGCTGCTTCGCGACGCCTCCGGCTGCGACACGCGCAGTAGACTCACGCGCGGAGGCACGTTCGAGGACATAGCGGGCGTCCGGGAAGTCCCACTTCAGGGCTCCGGCAAGGTCGGCGTGTCCGGGACGCGGAGAGGCAACGGCCTTGTGCTTTTCGGGGTCGCCAGCGCCGACGGGGAGAACGTCGGTCCAGTTCTTCCAGTCGCGGTTCTCAATCTCAATCGCGATCGGCGAACCAATTGTCTTGCCGTGCCGCACGCCGCTGAGAAAATGCGCTGTGTCGGTCTCGATGCGCATGCGGCCCCCGCGGCCATAGCCCTGCTGGCGACGCCAGAGTTCACGGTTGACGGCATCGGTGTCGATGGGCACACCCGCGGGCATGCCGGAGACGAGCGCCACCAGGCTCTCGCCGTGCGATTCACCGGCGGTGGAAAAGCGCAGCATATGGGTCAGGGTCCAGCCTTAATTGTAGATGAATCAGAGGCTTATTTCGTCGCAAGCCAGGCGTATTGCTTCTCGCTGAGGGGGACTACGGAGAGGCGACCCTGTTTGAGCAGAGGCGAGGTCGAGAAGAAGCTCTGGGCCTTGATTTCGGCCAGCGTGCGCGGGGTCTCGGCTTTTTTCACGAATTTGAGCCGAACCAGGGGCTTTTTGCTGTCCGTGGCGTCGACGGCGGTGACTTTCGCAATGCCGACGGAGCGGCGCTCCGTGCCGGTGTGGTAAATCACGGTCATTTCGCCGCGTTTCATGCTGGCCAGCAGCTTAACGGCCTGAGGGTTCGTGACGCCGTCCCAGACGGTCTCGCCGTCACGCTCGAGGTCGTCGACGGAATAGGAGTCCGGTTCAGTCTTCAAAAGGTAGGGCATGATTCGGTTCCTCCTCGGGTAGTACCGTTTCTGCGGGCAGCACGGGATCTGCAGCAGGAGCAACGAGTCCATGGAGGCCCTCCTGCTCCAAATAGCCGTGGGTGTTCAGCAGCGGCCGGTCCATGGAGCGGACCCAGTCTGTCAGCTCCGCCGGGGAGCGGCCGTTGGCCTCGGCGCGGCGGAATTCGGCGGCCATGGTCTGCATCTTGGCATCGAGGTCGTCCAGGTAGTGCAGGAGGATCGCCTCGGGGATCATGGGCAGCTTCGGCGAGCCGAACTCGTATTTGCCGTGGTGGCTGAGCACTAAATGCTCGACGAGGATGCGCTTGGCGGCCGGGAAATCGGGGATCGAGGCGATCTTCTCCTCGATCATGCCGATGCCGATGGTGATGTGGCCGAGAAGCTGACCTTCGAGGGTGTAGTCGAAGCTGGTGCCCCAGCGCAGCTCGCGGAGCTTACCGATGTCGTGCAGGAAGACGCCTGTGAGGAGCAGGTCGCGATTGACGCTGGTGTAGTGGCCGGCAGCCAGATCGCAGATGGCCATCAGCGACAGAATGTGCTCGAGCAGGCCGCCAATCCAGGCGTGGTGCAGACCTTTGGCCGCGGGAACCTCGCGAAGATCGGCGGCGATCTCCTTATCGCGGAGGAAGGCCTCGAGCAGTGCCTTCAGATGAGGGTCGCTGAAGCCAGCGATCCAGCCTTCCAGCTCCGCCCACATCTCGCCGACGTTGCGCTCGGATTGCGGCACGAAGTCGGACAGCGCGTAACGGCCGACGTCCCGTTCGTCCGCCCGGCGAATCTTCTCAACTTTGATCTGAAGCTTCTCGTTAAAGCGGCAGACCTGCCCCTTCACCGCAACCACGTCGCCGGAGTCGAAGGGCTGCACTTCGACGTCGTCCCAGATGCGGGCTTCGATTTGTCCAGTGCGGTCGCCCAGGGTCAGAGCGATGTACGGCGCGCCCTGCTTCGTGGAACGCGCCTGCTTGGTGGCGGCGGCGAAGAAGCCGGTGATCACCTGGTTTTCGCGGCTCGCCAGATCGGCAACCATTAGATCTTTCATCGACCGGTTACCGGACTACTGTTGCGGCTGGGTTGCCGGAGCCGGAGCCGGCGCGGCGGGTTCCGTGGTTCCGGCGGGGGCCGGGTTCTGCTGGCCGTTCTGCTGCTGCTCCTGCTGCTTGCTCCGGTCGCTGATGCGGCGCTTCGGGCCGGTTTTCGCCGGGTTAGCCTTTTTTTCTTTCGCGGTGTCGCCGCGAAGACCGAGCGCGGAATTCTGACGCTGCTCCTGCGCCTGCTCTTCGGGGGTCTGGGTCGGCGGAACGAATTTCTGGTGATGGGTAGCCGCCCATTCTTCCTTCCTCTGCTGCTCGCGCTTTTGCTTCGGCTCCTTCAGGCGATCCCTGTAGCGGGTCTTCTGCTTTTTCTCCGTCGTGGTGTCCGTGGTATCGGCAGTGGCTGGCGCAGCATCCGGGGACATTCCGGACTGATTGATTGCGACCTGGTTCTGCGGGGGAGGCGCCGTGGCTCCGGCATCGACCTGGCGCGTTTCGCCCGCGGGCAGAGTCTCGCGCGGGGCCTGACCGAAGCGGATCTTCTCCTTCTTGCCGGGCTTCTGGGTGCCGGTGGTGGCGACCTGAGCGTTCTTCCCCTTGCTGGAGTTGACCTGATCCAGCGTTGGAATGCCCGCTGGAGGCGCGCTGGCCTTGCTCGTCTGCACCTGGGCGGCCCCGCGGCCCCGACCCCGGCCGGTGTAGCGTGCGCGCGCCACGTGTTTCTTCTTCTTTGGCTGAGGCGGCACGTACGCGCTCTGAATGAACTTCAGCTCGTTGGAACTGGCGCCGGAATCAACGTACCCTGGCCGGATGTCGATGTAGGCCTGGTCGCGCAGGGTGGTCAGGTACTGACGGAGAGCGGGCTCCATCTTGGCCATCCCGACCTGTTCCTGAATCTGATTCTGGACCTCGTTGAGGGGAGCCTGACCGGCCTTCTCGTGCCCGGCGACCTGCAGAATGAGCCACCCCTGGCGCGTGCGGATAGGCTGGGTGAACTGGCCCGGCTGGAGATCGAATGTGGCGTCTTCCATGACCTTGGGGAGATCGCCGCGCTTGTATTCGCCGAGGCGGCCCCCGTCCTGTGCCGTCGGCCCAGTGGACTCGGTTTTCGCCAGGGTTGCGAAATCACCGCCCGCCTTCAGTCGAGATTCGACGTCGTCCGCTTTCTTTTCAGCCGCAGCAACCTGCGCTGCATCGTCCGGATTGGGTGTGGCGATGAGGATCTCGTTGAGCTTGACCGACTCGGGTCTCTGGAATTCCTGCAGGTGCGATTTGTAGTAGGCCTCGATTTCGGAGGGAGCAATCTGGATGCGCGACCCAACCTGCTGCGAGATCACCTGCTGGGTGATGACGTTCTCCCGGATCTGCTGCTTGAAATCCTCGTACGAGATGCCCTGCGACTCGACGGCTTTCTGGAGGTCCTCCATGGAGTCGAGGTGATTCTGCTTGCGGATTTCGTCGAGACGCTTGACCACGTCGGTCTCGCCGCTGATGCCGAGTTGCTTGCCCTGGGAGAGCAGAAGCTGCCGGTCGATGAGCGAGCGGAGCAGGTCGCGGCGCTGCTCCATGATCTGTTGCTGCGTCCAGTTCTGCTGGCGAGCTTCCTGGTCCAGTTCCTGCTGGGCGCGCTCAAAATCCGACTTGCTGATGACCTGGTCGTTGACGCGCGCGATGATTTCTTCGACGACGCTGCCGGAGTAGGCGGAGTTTCGCTGCGTGTCGTCGGCGAGCGAACCGACTCTCTGTGCGGCTGCAGGAAAAACGGAGAGGGCCAGGCCGGCAAACAGCGTGGCAGGAAGCAACGGAACTCGAAGCATCATAGGGCTTTACGTCTCAGAGCGCGGCTTCGGTCCGAAGCAGAATCGCGCCGCCGGGCGGCCCTTTCCGTGCTGCTTCGTCTCGTGTGCTGGCGCTTGTGTCATTGTACAGCGCAAGGATTTCGACGCGCTGCCGCCGGTGGATGGCGATGAGTGGTTAGACGTTCCAGGCGAGCAAAGGCGGGCATCAATCAGCCATGCAGGTGTTATCGGCAGATCGCGTCCAGCCTCTTTGAGTAATCGAGGTGCTTCGGCAAAGGCCAGTGCTTTTCGCCCATCGCCTGCTCCAGCATGTCGGGGCCGGGGAGGATTTTCGGGTCCATGTCGTACTTGTAGAAGGGGTCCTCTTCAGCGTCGTGTAACGAAACAAAGACGATGCCATGGCGCTTATACATGGCGAGGAGACGCGGCAGCATGCGTGCGTCGAAGGCGCCAATGTGCATGAGCAGGACA
>DASSKX010000320.1:0-2963 GCA_035689925.1 Acidobacteriaceae bacterium | reverse complement strand
GAGCTGATCCCCTCCACCGCCTACCTCGAGCCGCTCCTGGCGCAGCCCGGCGTCCTCACCACCCGCGCCCCCAGCGAGCAGGAGACCCGCGACATCGCCTACGGCCGCGAAGTCGCCCGCCACCTCGCCGCGTACGACCTGGGCCAGACCGTCGTCATCGCCGCCCAGGCCTGCGTCGCCGTCGAAGCCATGGAGGGCACCGACGCCACCATCGAGCGCGCCGGCGCCCTCATGGGCTCCCTCGGCGATCCCGCCTCCACCCTCGACCGCTCGCTCACCATCGTCAAGGTCGCCAAGCCCAAACAGGACCTCCGCTTCGACGTCCCGGTCATCGGCATCCGCACCATCGAGACCATGCGCGCCGCCGGCGCCACCTGCCTCGCCATCGAAGCCCACCGCACCCTGCTCTTCGACCGCGAGGCCGTCCGCGCCGAGGCCGACCAGGCCGGCATTGCCGTCATCGCCTTCGAAAACGCATAATTGAAGCGCGCGTCTTCGGCCCCGCTCGCGGTACGTGATCCCCAGAATCCGATCCGCGGCCATCCAATGCGGTTTTGTCAGGGCACGGCTCCATCCGTGCTCCCGCTTTTCTTCCGAACATCACGCAAGGAGATTCCTCAATGCCGAAGTCACTGATCGCCATCGCGGCCGTCGTCGTGCTCGTCATCGCCGGCTATGCCGTGCAGCGCAGCTACGCCGCCGACAACGCCGCTATGCCCGAAGTCGGCCAGACCGCCCCCACCTTTACCCTGCCCAACCAGGAAGGCCAGCCCGTCGATCTGAACCAGTACCACGGCAAGTGGGTGGTCCTCTACTTCTATCCCAAGGACATGACCACCGGCTGCACCATCGAGGCGCATAAGTTCCAGGCCGACCTCGACAAGTACAAGGCCATGAATGCCGTGATCCTCGGCGTTAGCGTCGACGACGTGAACAGCCACAAGCAGTTCTGCACGAAAGACTCGCTCACCTTCACCCTGCTCGCCGACCCGAACAAGAAGGTCGTTCAGCAATACGGCTCGCTCACGAATTACGGCCCGATGCAGATCGCGGCCCGGAACACCTTCCTGATCAACCCCGAAGGCAAAATCGTGAAGGTCTGGACCAAGGTCAACCCCAACGTCCACAGCGAAGAGGTGCTTTCGACCCTGAACGAGATGCAGAAGAAGGGTTAGATACCGCGGCAGATGGCGGATAGCGAACGGCCGCGCAGCGCTGCTATCTGCTATCCGCTATCTGCCACGATCCCATTGCCACCTCGCCCGGTTGCGCCTATACTTGGGTCCAATGGAAGCCCCATACCCACGATCCGCGGGCTTCCGACGCGAGGTGCGCTTTCCGCAGTCAGGGTTTTGCACTGGCGAGCAGTGAAGTGACCCCCGGGCGGGGTCAGCAGCCATCGCGCGGTTCGGCCATTCCCCCTTCAGAAACATCGGTTTGGCGCGCTGTGGTCCGCGTCCTGCGAAGTAGCGCGGCCGGGACTCTCCACAGCATCACCTCCGTCGTTTTTCCCGCCGATTGCCGCGTCTGCGGCCTGCCGCTTCCCGGATTCTCCCTCCTGCCCGTTTGCGATTCCTGCTGGAACGATTTGCCTGCGCAGCGCGGAACCCTGTGTACCCTCTGCGGCGAATCCCTCGAGGCCATCGCACCCGATCCGCTCTGCCGCATGTGCCAGTCGGCGCCGCCACCCTTCCAGAAAGCCGTCGCTCATGGCGTTTACTCCGGCACCCTCCGCGTGCTCCTTCATCTGCTGAAGTACGACGCTATGGAGCCCATCGCAAAACGCCTCGGCGCGCTCATCGCCGAACAAGTCCTGGCCATTCCCGACCTGCCGCCGGATCTCCTCGTCGTGCCCGTGCCGCTCTTCCCGGCCAAGCAGCGTCAGCGAGGATTCGACCAGGCGGAACGCCTGGCGCGCAGCGCCGTCGCCGTCCTGCGAAGCCGCCGTCCGGAGATGCGCCTCAAACTCGTCGCGGGCGCGCTGACACGCCAGCGCGCAACCGAAAGTCAGGCGGGCCTCAGCCCGCATCAGCGCCGCGTGAACGTCCGCGGCGCTTTTTTTGTCGCCAGGCCGGCAAAGCTTACCGGCCGCGATGTTTTGCTGATCGACGACATCTACACCACCGGCGCTACGGCCCGCGCATGTTCGCAGGCGTTGCGCCGCGCAGGCGCGGCCCATGTCTGGGTTGTGACCCTGGCCCGTGCTCAGCGCGAGCACGCCTTGGCCGAAGATTTACGAGATCCCGCCGCCGTCAACGCGACGGAGATCCCGATGCATGAGGATGTTGCTTTTTGGGAGGAACAGAACGCAGCACGTAACCCGTCCGGACTGGCAATCCGGACCTAACCAGGTGGGAGGAATCATGTCGCTGGGCAAAGCCGGGGTTCAGGCACGCCGCCAATCGTTGACCAGGGCGCACGCGATGCGCACCGAGACGCACCCTGAAGAGGGACTGCGCGTCGTCACCACGACGCACGCCATGCAGACGCCGGTGCTGGTGCTCAACGCCTCGTATGAGCCGATCAACATCTGCGGAGCCCGCCGCGCGCTCGTGCTCGTGCTGAAAGGCGTCGCGCGCACCGAAGAAGAACAGGGCATGGAGCTGCACTCCGCCCGCGTCCGCATGTCGCTGCCCTCCGTCATCCGCCTGCTCGAATACCGCCGCATCCCCCACCAGACCCGCGCCCTCAGCCGCAAGAACATCCTGCTGCGCGACCGCAACACCTGCCAGTATTGCGGAGTCGTGCTGCCCTCCGCCGAGCTCACGCTCGACCACGTCATCCCGCGCTCGCGCGGCGGCACCTCCACCTGGGAAAACCTCGTCGCCGCCTGCCACAGCTGCAACCGCCGCAAGGGCAATCACCTGCTGCACGAACTGGAGCACATGAAGCTCATCCGCGAGCCGCGCCCCTTCACGCTGCACACCAGCCGGCACATCATGCGCATGATCGGCCACTCCGAC
>DASSKX010000319.1:0-2881 GCA_035689925.1 Acidobacteriaceae bacterium | reverse complement strand
CTCCCGGCCTTCGAGCAGCGCCGGTCCATTGACCCCGGCGAGAATTTGGTTGCCGATTCCATGCGCATCGAACGCGCGTCCGAGCTCCGAAAGCAGGATCCCGAACTCATCGCCGCCGAAACGCGCCACCAGGCCTGATGGCCCTACGGCGCTGACGAGCCGGGTTGCGACCTCCTTGAGCAGCAGGTCTCCGACGTTGTGACCAAACGTGTCGTTGACGGACTTGAACCGGTCGAGGTCGAGCAGGGCAACAGCGAATGGATGGCTTGAATCAGTCGTGGCAGCTTCGAGGGCAGCGAAAAACGCGCGGCGGTTCGGAAGGCCAGTCAGAAAATCGGTGGTTGCCGCTCGGACCGCTTCCTGATGGGCGCGGCCGACGAGTTCCTGTTCGTGCGCAATGGTCCAGCGCGAGCGAACAACGGCGCTGAAGTGGCGGCTGTGCGCGTTCAAAAGCCGCATTGTCAACGCTGCGACGACTACGAGAGCGAAGGCTGCGCCGGCGAACAGCGGGTCTCGAAAAAGCAGAGCGGCAATGGAAATTGGAACAATGATCAGGAGAAGCGGCACTCGGCCGGCCGCGGGAAGAGCGGTCAATCCGTACGATACGCCGATTGCGGTCAAACCCCCGAACAGGAGCACCGCCATGCGCGAGGCTTCATCGCCGATGGCCAGCAGGTAAAGGCAGCGAAGGCAGACCCCGACGCACACGGCGGCGGCGGACCACACGGTCTGCCGCATCATCCTGATCATCCGTGGGGGATCGGCTTCGCGCCCGTTGCGCGAGCCATACCATTGAAACATGCGGAAGAGGGCGCAGACGGCGATGAAGGTCGGCAGGTTCAGGCCAATAGAGAGGCGATGTGTCGCCGCAAGCTCCATCGCCGACAGGTTCACGAAACCCATAAGGTAGATAATCGGGACCTGGCGGCGCAGAGAGCGGTAGCGTTCTTCGACCAACGCCCGATCAACGCCCGGGCCAAACCCTGTTGGCCCGCAAACGTCAAAGAGACCGTAAAACATCGATCGCCGCGCTACTCTCTCGTGCGGGAAAACCCGCGGGGTTGGTTGCGATAGTGGCTTAAGGTGAAAGAGGTTTAAACGTTGGCTCCGCAGCGGACCATCGATCTCCAAAGGCGAGTGATGACACGCGGATCGGAGCTGAGGCGGTGCCACCCCTATGCTCGCCGGAGCATTGCGTTGCATTTTCGCTTGTCCGGTCGTCAGCCGTCAGCCGTCAGCTTGGTCCATTGGACTGGCTGCGGCCATGAGCGCGGGCTGGAGATCAAATAGAGCCTGAGCGTACCTATCACCGCAAAGCTTAAATCGCGCTTGCATTCGCGCTACAAATGTAGCACACGCTACAAATGTAGCGGACAAGGATGCGAGTCGAATGCTGAGCAAACTGCCACCCAGAGAACGACAGATTGTCGATATCCTCTATGAATCAGGCGCGCTCACGGCCGGGGAAGTATGCGATAAGCTTCCGGATCCACTGAGCGGCTCGGCCGTTCGAGCGATGCTGAAACGGCTCGAAGATAAAGGCTATGTCGCGCGCCGGGATTCGGAGCGCGGATATCTTTACAGCCCGTCGGTTCCAGAGACCGCAGCGCGCAAATCGGCACTTAGCGAGATTGTGCGTGTGTTTTTCAACGGTTCTCCGGCCGGCGCAGCAAGCGCTCTCCTCGGCATGTCGGACCGGTTGAGCAGCGAAGAACTGGACGAACTTGAAGCGATGATCGCGAAGGCTCGTGCGGCGAAAGGAGCAAACTCATGAGCTGGTTGATACTGCTCGCCGCCAAATCTCTCGTGATCGCTGGGGGCGCGCTGCTCCTGCTGAAATTGATGCAGAAACGATCGGCTGCGGACCGCAGCTGGATCGCGCATCTGGCGCTTGCGGCTCTTTTGATTCTTCCGTTTGCATCTTTCGCACCGGCACTGAACGTCGTTGGTCCGGAAGCTCTGGTGGGCAAAGCGGAAGTTCAATCCGCTACTCCGATCTTGCCGTCCACTGTTGGGCGCGTGGCGCAGGCTGACGTTCCTGCCAAAGCGGCTCGTGCCGCGATCACGACCAAGACGGAAGGAAACGGCGCGCCGGTTGACTGGCCTTTTTGGGGCTACGTCGCCCCTGCCGCTTTGCTCCTCCTGCTCACCCTGATGGCGCTGGCGCGGCTCATCGTCCTGAAGGCGCGGGCGACGGTCCTGGTGGACGCGCCTTGGCTGACGGCACTCGCGCGCGCCCAGAAGCGGATGGGCTTTAAACATGGGACCGCCTTGCTCACTAGCGATGAGCTTCCATCGCCCATCAGTTGGGGTGTGGTTCGCCCGGTGATCCTGCTCAATTCCGAGGCGGCCGAATCTCACGATGAAGCCGAGGCAATCATCACCCACGAACTCGCGCACGTTGCCCGCCTCGACTGGGCGAAGTTGCTGCTGGCCCGCGTCGCGGTCGCATTGTTCTGGTTCAATCCGCTCGTATGGCTGCTCTCGCGCGAAGCGCATCAGCTTCGGGAGGAAGCGGCCGACGATGCAGTGCTCGCCACCAATATCGATGGCGCCGAATATGCGAGCCTGCTGGTTGGAGTCGCCCGCCATGAATGCCGGGGGATTCTGATCGGCGCGCACGGCGTGGCTCCAGGACGCAATTCGTTGGCGCGGCGCGTGAAGCGGGTGCTCGATGGCGCGGTGAAGCGTGCTCCCGGCGGCTGGCGGTGGGGCTCGGCGGCTGCGTTCTTCGCAGCCGGAATGGTGGTTCCCGTTGCCGCGCTCAATCTCGTTCCTGCTGCTGCTGCTGCTGCTGCGGCTGATGGCAATTATCCTGCCATCTCCTCCTCAAACACATCAGGGGCTCTGCGGGCCGCGTCCACGACTCTTGCTGTTTCGA
>DASSKX010000318.1:0-5686 GCA_035689925.1 Acidobacteriaceae bacterium | reverse complement strand
GCGGGATCGGCGATGCGCGGCAGAGAAGGCGCATTCAACCATGATTCGCTCCAGCACGATTCCTCCCAAAAGGAAAAGGCCCGCGCGGGGCGGACCTTTGTTCTTCCCTCTATAAATTCAGAATACCAAACTCCGCTTGATTCGACTGCGCGTCTGTTCCTGAATTTCAGGAGCTGGTGTGCGGCAAGCAAAGGAGTTCGCGGCGCAGTTACCTGCGTCATACTTGACGATTTTTCGCGGTTCGGGCGGCGAGGGTGAGTGCCAGCTATTGCTGGCTCACGGCGGCTGCCGGGGGAAAGTGCTGCGTGGTCAGGGAGCGGTATTGCCTGAGCATGTTCACGCGCCAGCGGAGGATCATGCCGAAGGCCAGGATGAAGAAGAGCGCGCCGGTCTGCTCGACGGTGAGGAGTTTGTCAAAGTAGCCGCGGGCGAAGAAGCGTACGGCCGCCAGCACGATGATCACGATGAGGAACATGCTGGAGCGCTTCATCATGATGGTGTCGCCGTCGCGGCGGAGGCGCGAGGTGAGCAGCAGGGGATAGGCGAGGATGATGGCTCCGATGAGGAAGGCGATCAGCGCCCACAGCCATGGAATGCGGAAGCCGGGCACGAGAAACATGCTGAAGCCGGTGGCCATGCCCAGGGGAGGCGCAATGATCTTCTTCAGCGTGACGGCGGTGCGGCCTTCGCGAATGCGCCAAAGGATGATCACGACGGCTCCGACGGCGGAGGCGACGGCGTACTCGAGAGGGGTAACGTGCGACGGGTCGAAATGCATGAAGATCCTCGACAGCGGCGCGTGGCCAACTGCCCTGGGGTGAAGCGGGCCGCCTGGGAAGCCTGCTCTATCAGGATACCGCGAGCAGCGGACACGCACGGAAAGCATATCTCGGCCAGGCCCAGCGGATTTGCGGGCCCTCGGCACCACTGAGCAGTTCAGGCCGCGCGGCTTTGCCGGGATTGCGACGTCGGACGTACGGATTCCATCTGACTGGGATCAACCGGGGGCATCTTCTCCTTCCAGCCCTTGCGGATGAGCCACGCATTGGCAGGGATCGAGGTAAAGAACCCGGCGATCATGGCGATCTGCATCATGAACCAGAAAACCGCCATGCCGGGATCGAGATGCGGTTTCGGGAAGAGCAGGAAATACGTAATCGCCATCCAGCCGAACATGCCGATTTCGAAGAGCGTGATGGAAATGGTGTCGGCCCGGATGGCGGCGACGATTCCTTTGCCAAAGGAGAGGCCGCGCATCGGTGCAATCGTGGCGTACTGGAAGACGATGCCGAAAATGTAGGCGAAGACGAAATCGAGGATGAGCTTCGAGCCGAACTCGCCGGCGAAGATGAGGCCGAGAGTCGGAACGATGGATTCGGCGATCAGGTCGCCGATGCTGCATCCGGCTCCGCAGTGGAAGACGGCGATGGCATTTTGCAGCGGGGTGGGCGGCAGGTCTTTCGTGCGCTCCATCGCTTCTCTCATCTGCGCAGATGTGGACGTGGGCTCCTTTTGCGAGACGGGCAGGGAGCGAAGGTAAAGCGCTATAGCAACCGGACCCATATAGAGCGCAGTGATGGGCCCGGTCGCGGCGTCACCGATGAAGTCCTCGGACCCGCGTGTGTGGCGTCGTAGCCCCTGCGCCAGGCCGAAGACCAGGCTCATGATGGCCATCTTCTGCGGGCGAATCAGGGTATGGATCGCGAGGCCGAGAGCGCAGGCGAGACACACGGAGATATAAGTCCAGGCAAGGATGTGCAGCCATTCAGGATAGGGAGCCATATCTGCATGGATGCATGGCCTTCTGATTGAAATGGAGGTGACCCGGAAGCCGATGTTGCATGCGTGTAAGTATTCGCCGAGCAAAGATTGACTGCCGCGTGCGAACACGGACAACCTATTTGACCGGCAGCGGCATCCGTGAGAACTTCATGATAAGCCGGACGAGACCGGAGCGAGCTTGCTCTATAGCAGGCCAATCCGGCTACGGAACGCTATCTTCGGCGAACTGCAGGCCGCTTCCAACGTCTGAAGCGGTTCAGGGCGCGATCCCTGTCGAAACGCGCATACACCAATACATCAATACCTCTCGGCTTCTTTCTAAGGAGGAAGTGTATGCAGCGACTGTGCGCGCGGTCGTTTCTGGCCGCATGGGCCCTGGTCGGGTGTATCTGGTGTCTCCATCTGGGGGCACAAGCAACCGCAACTGGCGCAATATCCGGAACCGTCACCGATGCCTCGGGAGCAGTGATCCAGGGCGCGACGGTTACCGCAACCAATAACTCGAACGGCGCAAGCCGGACCGCAACCAGCAACGACTCCGGGCAATATCGTTTCGACTTTCTTCCAGCTGGAGGTTACACAGTAAAGATTGCGAAGCAGGGATTCGCGGGCACGACACAGAATGTCGAGCTGCTCGTGGGCCAGACGGCAGCCGCGAATGCAGCGTTGAAGCCGGGCTCGGCCACCACAACGGTTGAGGTGACCGCGCAGAGTCCCCTGGTGGACGTGCAGAAGACGAGCGTGAGCCAGGAGATCACGCCGAGCCAGGTGGAAGAAATGCCGCTGATCGGGCGCGACGTCGCCAACTTGGCGTATCTCGTGCCGGGCGTCAAGATGACCGATTCGTACGATCCGACGAAGAACCGTTACGCGATTCTCTCGGTGAACGGCGATGGCGGCCGGAACGTGAACGTGACGGTGAACGGCATCGACAACAAGGACAACACCGTGGGCGGCCCCGTGATGCAGCTGCCGCTGGAGGCCGTGCAGGAGTACAAGATCAGCACGCAGCGGTTCTCGGCCGAGAACGGAAGGTCGGAAGGCGCGGCGATCAACCTGATCACGAAGTCGGGTACGAATCAGTTCCACGGATCGGGATTTGCGCTCTTCCGTGACACGAACCTGAACACCGATGAAAAGGATCCGGACGGACACGGCGGACAGGTCCCGAGCCATCCGGACTACACACGGCAGTTTTTTGGCGGATCGATCGGGGGACCGATCAAGCGCGACCATCTGTTCGTCTTCTCAGCACTGGAGCGGGAGCGCGAGCACCAGGGTCTGCAGGAAGAGAGCCGGTCGTATTCAGAGCTGGTGGCGGCGAAGGGTGCCGGTCTGGCGGCACAGCCGGCGGCGGTCATTCCCAGGCCATTCTTCGAGAATCGCTATAACGGGCGCCTGGACTGGACGATCAACGACAAGAACAGCGCGTATGTCCACTACTCCTCGCAAGCCAACAACAGCCTGAACGACCAGTCCGACGGCACGATGGATTTGTCGGAAGGGAACTACACGACGAACCATCTGCAACTGGCCGGCTTCACACTGAACTCGGTGATCTCGCCGAGCGTTGTGAACCAGTTCACGGCGGGTTTCCAGTATTGGAATAACGTGATCGCGAGCAAGGTCAGCGCACCGCTGGTGACGTTTCCGGATGCGCAGTTCGGGACGAACGGCAACGTTCCGCAGCAGTCGTTCCAGCGGAAGTGGCAGTTCAGGGACGACTTCTCCAAGACGGCAGGCAAGCACACGCTGAAGGGAGGCGTGGACTACATCTGGAATCCGGTGGAGGGCGGGTACTTCGAGTTCAACTCGACGCTGGAGATCGACTTTGCTGACGATCCGAGCACGATATTGTCCGACGCCAGCACCTATCCGCAGGGTTTTGCGACGCCGGGCGCGGTGGCCAGCATGAGCTTCTCCACCGGCGATCCGAGGTTTGAGGTCGCGACGAAACAGCTGGGCCTCTATGCCGAGGATGAATACCGGATCACGCCGCGGCTGACGCTGGACCTGGGCGTGCGCTGGGACAAGGACTTCAACATGATCGGCAGCTCCGATGTGAAGAAGAGCCGGACGTATCAGGAGCTGGTGGCGATCAACGATCCGCTGTCGAATCCGTATGTGGCGAAACTGCCGCATGACGACAAATACGACTTCAGCCCGCGTGTGGGCTTTGCCTGGGACATGAGCGGGAAGGGCACGCGTGTGATGCGCGGCGGATACGGTCTGTACTACGGGAACGTGTTCCAGAACATTCCGCTGTTCATGGAGCAGATGTCGAACCCAACGGTGTTCCAGACGGTATTCAGCATCCAGAACACGACGGATCCGGTACCAGGCACAGGCGAGACTCTGGGTACTTGGCAATATGGCGTGAGCCCGTTGCCAACGCTGCCCGGGCCGCTAACCCAGCTGACGCCTGGAAGCACGGGACGCCTGATGGATCCGAACTACCGCGATCCGGTCACGGAAGAGTTCAACATCGGCTACACGATGCAACTCACGCAGTCAACGGCGTTCGAGATGGATTACACGCACGTCCTGAGCCTGCACGAGAACAAGACCATCAACATCGATCAGAGGCGCCCGAACCTCGCGGCGGGGACCTGCTGCAAAGCTCCGCTGGATGCGTCCTTCGCGGCGGCCAAACAGCCGAGGTTGGGCAGCGTGCGCGACGAACAGTCGATCGGGAGGTCGCACTATGACGGGGTGAACTTCAGCATTCGCCAGAACATGACGCATGGCCTTCAGTTCGACGCCAACTACACGCTGTCGTGGGCCTATTCGTACGATGGCGGCGGGTCATCGTTCCGCAATTATCCGCCGATCGCATGGGATCCCTTTGCGAAGTACAACTGGGGCCCGACGCCGAACGACGAGCGGAGCCACGTTACGGTGAGCGCGATTGCGAACCTGCCGTGGAAGCTCGAGATTGCGCCGATCCTGCAGTATGGAACGGCGCGTCCGTACAACCTGACCAACTCCAGCAATACGCTCAACACCGGCGGTGGAACAGCAACGGCGGTGGTGGTTCCGAAGGCGGATCCGACCAACTATACGGCGTATGCGGGCAACAATACCGGGGCGCAGCAGTGCTTCTACATCACCGGAACCTGCACGATTGCGAAGTTCGACCCGCTGCGGGGCATTCCGTTCTTCCAGATGGATGCACGGCTGGCTCGCAACTTCCCGATTAAAGAGCGGACTAACATTCAGCTGATCGCGGAAGCGTTCAACCTGACCAACCGGGCGAACTACGGCAACGATTTCAGCGGCAACATTGCGTCGAAATCGTTCGAAAAGCCGGTTGGGTTTATCGCGCCCAGCAGCACCATTGTTCCGAAGTCGATCTGGGGTGAACTGGGGTTCAGGGTGACGTTCTAAGAACACGGAACAGAAAACAGGGAATAGAAATCGGCTCCGTATCCGAGGGGATGCGGAGCCGTTTTGTTTGGGCCGATGCGCGGGCTAGCGCGCTGCGGCTGCGGACGCCTGGTATTCCTCGTAGGGACCTTTGAAGTCCTCAATGGCTCCGTGCTCGAAGTGCCAGATGCGGGTAGCGACTTCGTCGATGAGGTCGTGGTCATGGGTGACGAGCAGCACGGTGCCCTCGTAGCGCTGGAGCGCGATGTTCAGCGCGTTGATGGCTTCGAGGTCGAGGTGGTTGGTCGGCTCATCGAGGATGAGCAGGTTGGGCTTCTGGAGCATCAGCTTGCAGAAGATCAGGCGGGCGGATTCTCCGCCGGAGAGCGCGGCGGTTGGTTTGAGGCCTTCTTCGCCGCGGAAGAGCATCTGGCCGAGGATGCCGCGGATGTCTTCTGTGGTGGCCTTGGCGTCGAACTGGCGGAGCCAGTCGGAGACGGTGGTGCCAGGCTCGATGACGCCGGTGGTGCCCTGCGGG
>DASSKX010000317.1:0-2837 GCA_035689925.1 Acidobacteriaceae bacterium | reverse complement strand
CCACGGTCTCTGTCATGCCCTCGGCCTCGATGCGGTTCTCCGGCAGCTCTCCCGTCGGCAGGAAGGTGCCCTCGGACTCCAGGGTCTTTCCCACGTGGCGAACCGCGTCCATCCTCTGCTCTCCGGTTTTCGTGGCAGGCTGCTGCTGCGGCTGGTTGTTCTGCTTCTCCGGCATGGCAATCCTCTCTGTAATCGGAACAGTATCAGCGTGCTGAGGTTGTCTCGCTCGCGGGGCCATCGTTCCTTTCCGGTCGGCTCATCTCACCGAAGGAGGGGATGCTTATGGACAGGAACGAGCGCGATACGCCGGAACAGAATCGCGAGCCGCAGGGATTCGCCGAACATACCCGCAAGAGCCCCAGCGAGAATGCCCACGAGCAGGGCTGGGGTCTGAATGAAGAGGAGCGCACCCGCCTGCCCCAGGGCAAGCAGCCCACCGACGGCGGCACCGACTATGACTACGGGGCGCAGGATTTCGGCGACACTCCGGTCGATACGAGCGCCGCGAAGCCCGCAGCGGGCACCATGGAGGATCTGGAACGGGAGAACCGGAAAAGCGGATCGCGCTAGAGAACTTCTGCGAGCTGCGGATACAGGCCGGCGTGGCTGGTCTGATAGAGGGCCAGCAGCCGCTGCCGCATCAGGTAGTAGGCGGACGCGGCCTCGTGCAGGTGGAAGGGAATCAGTGTCGTCGAGCGCCGCAGAACCCGGTGCAGCAGGAGCGTCATCTCGACGCGGCGCACGGAGCTGCGCAGGCGCAGAGCGTCGCGACGCATGCGTTCGGTGACGATCACGCCTTCTTCAAAATTCCACTGCTGGGCGAGGGCTGCGAGCTGCAGCATGATCTCGGCATTCTCGCGCATCCGGCGCAGACCGGACTTGCCGCCCAGCATCAGCCACATGTCTGGCGGCTCGAGAGAGATTTGTCCTTCACGGGGATCCAGAAAATCACGCGCCACTGAGCTGATGTGCGTGAAGTCGATCGGCTTCAGCGCGGCCACCAGATCGTTCCAGCTGCGCTTATGCGCCCGGTAGCCGGCGATCTGCGACCACACGGCCGCACCGATCAACCCGCAACCGAGAGCGCCGAGGAGGAGGAATGCCACCATTGAAAGTTTCCCTGGCCTGTCGTCAGTCTGCCGTGGTCAGACCAACGGGACGCTCGCCCTTACGCGTCGATTCTCCGAAGATCGTACTCGACCCGTTGGTGAAGCGCAACGATATACCGACGCAGTTCCGGATCGATGGGGTGACGTTCGGGTTCAGGGATCCATAACTGGACAATGATGTACGTCATGCCCAGAAGGAATGCCGTGCCCCGAATATCGTCGAGAGCCATGAAATATTTCAGACCAAAGTAACTCTGTAGCCCGGTAGTAATGACCATGACGATGTTGTCGAATGTCCAGCCCTGGGCCAGAGCCATGACGTGATTGCGCCAGCCCAGGCCAAGATGTCGGGCGGTAAAGCTCATGGTTACGAACAACTCGCAGGTCAGAAGGCTCGTAAACAGGTTGGCGCGCAGCGGCCATACCACCCAGGGACTCCTGCCAGGAGGAGTGATCCACCAGGAGATCGCCGCAGCCAGCACGGCGCCCGTCAGGCCTAGTCCCAGAAACATCGTTCGTGCATCCCGGACCCACGTTCCCGTCGGGCGGAGGACAATGCGGGCGATCTCAAAAATGATAGCCAGCTGAAAGGCGTAATCAACGAGCAGGAAGCCGTAGTACTGGTAGCGGTACACCCACACGTTGTTCGACATGTAAATTGCGAAGTTTACGATCGTCTCAAAAAAGATGATTACAAAATATGCGGTAAAGATCGGGAATTTCTCGTAGCGCCGTCGCATCACCAGCGTGACGAGCATGGCGATATCGCAGACGAAGCCCAGTGCCCAGAATACTTTTGTGACGACCGAGAAATGCATGGGCTCTCCACTTCCCAGCATATCCCGTGTTCGCGCGGCCCGGCGAGAGTCGCCGGGCCGTTTCCCCTGGCTACAGACCGAGATACCCGAGCAGCGACACCAGAACCGTCACGGTGTCGGTGGTCGTGCTCGTGGTTCCGGTGGTTGAACCCGAAGACGAGGAGCCCGAGCCGGAGCTGGGAACTGTCGGCGGCGGCGGAGGCGGCTGGTTTGGACCGGGCCCGTCGGCATAGACGGGCGCTGAGACCGCTGCCAAAGCCAAAATTAACAGGAACGAACGCCAAAGACTTTTCATGGGGACAAGCTTTCCTTACGCTTCTGAGACGCGTGGGCGCGGTGTCTAGCTCTGTAGATGCGCCGGTGCTCCTAAACTCCTGTTGTTCGCACACAAAGCTCGTTTCAGGTGATGAAAAAGGCGGGATCATAGTCCCGCCTAACTTTGTTCTAAGTTGGGGCAAACGAGCTACTTATCCGGGGGTAACAAGGCAATCCAGTGTTCGCACCCGAACGCTACCAGACGCGGCACGCTTTTGCCGGCGCCATCGGCTGTCCCGCTTTGCAACTGAACGCCTTCGCGAATTCCGGCATGTTCACCACCACGCCGGTGACGCGGATGTGGTCCGGCGAGTGCGGATCGATGCGCGCCAGCATTCTCGCGAACTCGGGCCGCTGTGTGGCGCAGTAGTTCTGCGCCCATCCGAGGAAGAACTGCTGCTGGGGCGTGAAGCTTTGCTCTTCGTTCTGCTCGCTGGACGCGTTTCCGTGGGCGGCGGCTTCCGCCTGATGCGTCATGAGCGCCATCAATGCCAGGCGCAGACCGCCGTTGTCCGCGGTATTCTCGCCCAGCGTTAACTTGCCGTTTACTTTGATGTCGTCGACGGCAGTGAACTGGCTGTACTCATTGGCGATG
>DASSKX010000316.1:0-6561 GCA_035689925.1 Acidobacteriaceae bacterium | reverse complement strand
GGCACGTTTCTCGGCCACGGAACGGTTAAGCTCGCCGAAGGCGCCCGCGAGAACGGATTCGGCCGTGTGATCACCGTCGAATTCGATCCGGACATCCGCCAGCGTGCCCTTGCCCGCTTCGAGGCATCGGGGCTCAGCCCGTGGATTGAATCGCGTCTTGAATCGAGTCTCGAAACCCTCGTCGACGGCACCATCGACCTGCTTTACAGCGACAGCCATCTCGCGAACCGCGAAGCGGAGATTCGGCGCCTCCTCCCGCAGTTGAATCCGCAGGGGCTGCTCGTCATACACGATGCCAGTTCCCACTTCAGGACCGTTCGTGACGCGGCACACAGGCTCGAGGCCGAGGGACTCATCTCGATGGTCCTGCTGCCGACACCGCGCGGCGTAGTGATCGCCCAGCGTCGTGACGGCCGCGCCTGAGAAGGTAATACTCCGGACACAGCACCCCGGAGGCGGTACTAGACCGCGCATATTACCTCCGGCAAATCACACAATGCTGAAGCTTTGGAAATGAAGTGGGATGCTAGTATTCCCGCGA
This sequence comes from Acidobacteriaceae bacterium, assembly GCA_035689925.1. GTDB lineage: Bacteria > Acidobacteriota > Terriglobia > Terriglobales > Acidobacteriaceae > Palsa-343. The sequence continues at coordinate 6,020 of DASSKX010000316.1, read as the reverse complement.
AGCACTCTCTACGGGCATGGCTTTGGCCTTTGCGGCGCGAGCCTCGAGGACACGCTGCACCTCTTCCGGATTAACCGGGACCAATTGGCCGTCGACAATCCGATAGTCAAACCCGCGCCAGCGGATGGAGCGCCGCGTGAAGCTCACCAGCCAGATGCAGGTGGCCAGCGCATCCCAGACCGGGATCAGCGGCAGGTTTGCCCAAACGCTGCGCTGCTTCAGGCCCTGTGCTCCCACGGCGAGCGTCAGCAGCGACCGCAGCACGATATACCCACCTGCGTAGCCCATGACGACCGGCAGCGTGGGCCAGGCGGCAATCGCGATCAGCGCCCACGGCAAGCCGAGAGTGAAGATCAGCCCGATGTGGCCCGCCGGACGCATGTGCCGCATCACCGTCAGCCAGCGCAGGCGCTTCATAAAGAGGTCGCGCATCGACTGAAAGTCGGGTACGGTCGAGATGGCGTAAGGCAGCAGCACTACTTCATGGCCCTGCTCCGCAATGGAGCGCCCCACCAGCAGATCGTCGCCTGGCTGGTTCTCGATCGAGGCGTACCCACCCCACTGTCGGAGGTTCGTCTTTGTCGTACAGATGGTCGGTCCCAGAGCGAACTTGACGCCATCCAGCTGCCGCGCGACGAGAATGCCCGGATAGAAGTCCGACAGCATGCCCACATCTTGCAGGCGCTGCACGAACGAGCCCTCTTCCGTGGGTACATAAAAGCACGTGACGGCTCCCACCTTCTTGTCGGCCATGGGGGCAACGAGTCGCCGAAGATAGTTCGGCTCCACGCGCACATCGCTGTCGCTGATCACCAGATGCTCGTAAGCCGCCTCATCGCTCAACCGCGCCAGTTTGGCGACCTTATCATTCGCGGCAATTCGGCCCGAACCGATGATGATCCGGATGTTCGTCTTCGGGAAATCGCGCTGCAGCCGCAGCAATACCGGGTAGGCCGGGTCCTCCGTATCCCCGATACAGAAGACGATCTCGTAATTGGGATAGTCCTGACGGCAGAAGCTCGCGAAATTGTCGTACGCGTCGGGATCGAGCCCAAATACCGGCTTGATGTTGCTGATCGGCGGGAGAAACTCCCGGTTTTCCTTAAGCTTTTCTGTCAGGAAGAACCGCAGCGCGCTAAAGAGGGCAATCAGGTAGTAAATGAACGGAATCGCGGCTATTCCAAGAAGGAGAATTCGCATTGGAGGGGTACTGGGCGGCCCCAAAATAGCCGCGAATATTGCCTGGCACAACGTGGTAAGCATATCACAGGAAAGGACCTTGCCTTCACTGCTTTAGGAATTAGACGCCTTGGTTAGTTCAAGGGCCGCATCCAGGCCTGCGTTCGTTTGTCACCGCCTTCGTCTGTGACGGCAAGCGACTCTCGTTTTATACAATCGAGGTGTGTCCTCTCCTCTCGCCGCGAATCCGTCGGAATCCGCGACGCCTCATAAGCCTCTACATCTGAAAACCTTCCTGATGATCCTGGTGATGGTCATTGCCGGCCCGTTGGGCAATGTCCTGCTGGGAAAAGGAATGAAGCACCTCGGGCCGGTCGTGCTCTGGCCGGCTTCGGCGCTGCTGCACACCGGGTTGATCGTGTTCACGACCCCGACCATCTGGCTCGGCATCGCCTGCCTCATCACGTTCTTTGTCTCCTACATGCTGGCGCTCTCCTGGGCGGATTACAGTTTCGTTCAGCCCGCCGGCTCTCTGGCTTATGCGGTGGTCGCGGTGCTCGGCTACTTCATGCTCGGCGAGCACGTCTCACTGCTGCGATGGGCCGGGATCGCTGTCATCTGTATCGGCGTGTTCGTCGTCAGCCACACCACACCGAACACAACGCGGCGCCGGCCAGCGGAGCGGCCATAGCATGCGAGACGCAATCATCTTTTTCCTGATCGTCGTTGCCGGTACCGGCGGCGAGTTGTGCGTTTCCCGCGCGATGAAGAATGTTGGCGAGGCCCGCGGCTTTCATCCCGCCGAGGTTCTCCGCGTCGTCGTGCGCGCTCTGCGCGAGCCCTGGATGTGGGCCGGCGTGGGCATGATGGCGCTTGCCTTCTTTGCTCTCCTCGGCGCACTCTCCGTCTACAACGTCACCTTCGTGGTGCCGATCACCGCTATGAGCTATGTTGCTGGCGCTTTTGGCAGCGTCTTCTTCCTTCACGAGCACGTCGGCCCGCAGCGCTGGACGGGAGTCCTGCTCGTCGCGCTCGGCGTGACGCTGGTCATCCTGAGCTGAGCCGGATCCGCCGCCGCTTGCATCCGTACGACGTCCGCATACCGGCCCAACCCGCAGCGCTTCAGTTGTTCTTCTGCGCAGGGTCTAAACTGCGCCACTTTGAGATCGACCGCCGTGATTGCCGCGGCCGATCACCTCCAGCGCTGCAGCCATGTAGCACCTCGCGGCTCCGTGCGCGATCCCGAGTTCGAGGATTTGCTCCGTTCTTTCGCGCACAATCAGGTTGTACAAATCGAGCGCATGTTCCGGCGTAATGAAGGCACTCTATCGACGACTCGCCGGACGTCAGCAAATCGCATGGCACGCTCCTGCTGAGTGTTTGGCTGCTTTCATCCTGCATTCAACATCGCGGGTGTGCTCCGGCAAGCTCAACCGAAAACGCGGCCGCTGCCAGTCGAAAGGAATGTGTGTCTTCCGCGGCTTGACACTGCGCTCGGTCCCGGTAAGCTAAGAGATTCGTTGCAAGACTTGTGAGGGTGGCCCAATCTTGAAGGTCCGTGTCTTCTATCACGACAAGTGTTTCGACGGAGCATGCTCGGCATCGCTCTTCAGCCGCTTTCACCAGGAACGCGTCCGGTCCGACGCCGAATACGAATTCCACGGCCTCGTCCACCGCGCCGGCGCCCTCTTCGACGAGGCGGAATTCACCGGTGACGAAAACGCCATCGTGGACTTCAAGTACTCCGCATCGCCCCGCATCACCTGGTGGTTCGATCACCACCTCAGCGCATTTCTCACGCCGGAAGATCACCAGGATTTCGTGGACGGGATTGCCGACGGACGCTACGCCGGGCATCGTTTCTACGACCCGAATTACATCTCCTGCACGAGTTTCCTCGCCCATATTGCTGCGACCCGATTCGGCTTCGATCCGGCACCCGTCGCCGAACTCGTGAAATGGGCTGACACAGTGGACGGGGCCCTCTACGAAAGCGCGCAATCTGCCGTCGAAATGCCCGCGGCGGCCATGAAACTGACACTTATTATCGAGGCTTCACAGGATCCTGAATTCGTGCCGCGCCTGATTCCGCTGCTCACCCGCATGCCGCTGCAGCAGGTGCTGGAGCAGCCCTGGGTCGCGAACCTCCTGCCGCCGCTGCTTGAGCGGCACGAGCGCGCCATTGACCTCATTCGCTCGCGCTCTGAATCGAAGCAGGGAACCATCTACTTTGACATCACCGATCACCCGCTCGAGGGCTACAACAAGTTCATCCCCTACTACCTTCATCCTGAAGCCACTTACTCCATCGGCCTCTCCAAATCCAGCTTCCGGACAAAGGTGGCCGTAGGTTCCAACCCCTGGACCAAAACCAAGCCCGAGGACATGGTGAACCTGGCCACCATCTGCGAGCGTTACGGAGGAGGGGGCCACGCCCGGGTTGGCGCTATCTCCTTCCCGCCTGACCGCGAAGACGCCGCCCGTCGGGCCGCCGCCGAGATCGTCGCCGAACTCCGGGCCGCAGATCCTGCGACGAAATAAGGCCGCTGGGCATCCATATATGCCGCGCACTCTGGCCCCAACGGCCGGTTCACGCTAAAATAAAAAGATCGCAGGAAAGGTCCGAACCAGGAATCATGCCGAAGCAGGGAATTCATCCGAACTACCACGAGATTCGCGTCGTTTGCGCCTGTGGGAACACGTTCACCACACGCTCAACGCACAAGGGCGATATCCACGCGGAAATCTGCTCCAACTGCCACCCCTTCTTCACCGGCAAGCAAAAGCTGATTGATACCGCGGGTCGCGTCGAGCGGTTCCGCCGCAAGTACGCCAAGGCGGAGACGGCCACGAAGTAACCGGCCGCTCTCGAGAGACAGGAGCCTCCGCCGCGGCGGGGGCTTTCTTATGCATCCGTGATGAAGAAGCACTGGGACAATCCGATCGAGCACGCGATGCCGGCGAACGCCCGCGTACCCGGATCGGTCCGGATTGGCAGCGTCACCGTCGCACCGGCAACCGTTCTCGCCCCCATGGCAGGCGTCACAGATACTGTTTTCCGTCGCTTCATTCGCAACGCCAGCCTTTTTAGCCACTCCGGCGAGGGCTGGGACTCTACTTCCGTGGCCCAGGCCATCACCAACCAGCAGTCCGGCTGTGGACTCATCATGACCGAGTTCACCTCGGCGGACGGCCTCTCACGCATGCGCGAGTCCAAGCGCAAGCGTTACCTTACTTTCTACGACGACGAGCACCCCATCTCCGCCCAGCTCTTCGGCTCCAAGCCGGAGACCCTGGCGGAAGCAGCCCGGATCGTACAGGACACCGGCTTCGACATGGTCGACCTCAATCTCGGCTGCCCTGCAAAGCGTGTCGTGTCCTGCAATGGAGGCAGCGGGCTTCTCCGCGACCTGCCCCTCATCGGGAAGATTTTTGAGACGGTCCGCGCCGCAGTTTCTATCCCGTTCACGGTCAAGTTCCGCCTCGGCTGGAATGACAACCACATCATCTGCGTCCCGCTGGCAAAGCTCGCCGAAGAGTCCGGACTCAATGCAGTTGCGCTCCACGCTCGCACCCGCGAGCAGGGCTACTCCGGACAGGCTCGCTGGGAACATATTGCCGAGGTAAAAGACGCTGTGAACATCCCGGTGATCGGCAATGGGGACGTCCGTACGCCCGAAGACGCGTGCGCTCTGGTCGCCAGAACCGGTTGCGATGCCGTCATGGTCGGCCGCGCCGCTCCGGCCAATCCGTGGATCTTCCGCCAGATCGCGCAGTACACGGCTACTGGGCGGTACGACCTGCCCACCGAGCAGGATCGTTACCGCATGATCCGCACCTACTTTGAAATGCTGCTGGCCGAAGCCAATCCCGAAGCTCCGGGCAAGATGAAGCAGTTTGCCTCGTGGTTTACCCACGGCATTGCCGGAGGTGCGGCCCTGCGCAAGTCGATCTACGAGGCGAAATCAGGGGAATCGATCCTGACCGCCGTCCAGCGTTTCTTCGAAGGCAGGCTGCCGGCTGATTGCGCCGTCCTGGAAGCCCCCGCGTCGACGCTGATGACCTCAGGTGATTTTGTGCTGGAGAACTAAGCGTCGCTGGCGTACAAATTCGGGTAGATATCAAAACCTCTCCCGGAAAGGCCCTGTATGCTGCCGCTCTCTGCTGCGGATGCCATTTCGCCTGCCATTCAGCGCACCCGGACATTCCTGTTCCGCCCCTTCCGGTTCGGCACTTATCTCAAACTCTGCCTGGTTGCGCTGCTGACCGAGGGTTTTGGCGGGAACGGCGGCAACTTCAATTTCCCGGGCGGCGGCCACACTCCGCATCACCAATCCAGCTTCGTTTCTCCTTTCCATTTGACGCCGCTCTGGATGGGGGTGCTTGCGACTGCTGTCGTATTTGGGGTCGCACTCGGAATTCTCCTCTTCTATTTAGTGACCCGGCTGCGTTTTGCTTACTTTCACTGCCTCGCAAATAACGTCCGTGAGATTCGTCCAGGCTGGCACCGCTATCGCGATCCGGCGAACCGCTTTTTCCTGCTCAACCTCGCGGTCGCACTGGCATTTCTGGTTTTGCTTGTGTCGGTTGCTCTGCCCTTCGTTGCCGGCTTCTGGCGCCTTTACCGCCAGGCGCAAGCCGGAGGCCGCCCGGATTTCGGAGCGATCCTGGCGCTCATTCTGCCGCTAATTCCGATCGTTCTGCTGCTCGTTTTGCTGGCGATTGCCGCCGATATCATCCTGCGCGACTTCATGCTCCCGCATTTCGCGCTGGAGGACGCCAGTGCCGGGGAAGCCTGGTCCGCGGTATGGGCTCGGGTCCGGACGCAGATCGGATCGTTC
>DASSKX010000315.1:0-3654 GCA_035689925.1 Acidobacteriaceae bacterium | reverse complement strand
GACCGGAGGGAAGCTGAAAGGGATGAGGAGGCGGGCGGTACACATTCTGGCAGCTGCAGGAATCCTGTTCTTCGCCGCCCTTGCGCCGGGTCAGGAAGGTGAGCCGGCAGCGAGCATGCAGCAGAACTCGCAGTCCGCGATGACTCCCCAGCAGCGTGCCGAGTCGACCCGCGCTTTCCTGGGACTCGGACCACCGCCGGACAAAGCAGCAGCGGCGCTGGGCAGACCTCTCTTTCAACGGAACTGTGCATTCTGCCATGGTCCACGGGCACGCGGCGCGACTGCTCCCAGCCTAATCACGTCGGAGGCGGTGCTGGACGATATGCGTGGCGAGCATCTGGTCCCCTTTTTGAAGAAGGGGCGTCCGGACAAGGGCATGCCGGCGTTCGCTACTATTTCCGACGACCAGCTGAAAGATATCGCTGAGTTTGTGCACCTGCAGGTTGAGGAAGTGGCCAACCGCGGGGCCTATCATGTGCTGAACATTGTGGTCGGAAACCCTGCGCGGGGGCGTGCTTATGTGGCGGTGCATTGCACTTCCTGCCATGCCGTCGCCAGCTTCGCTCATATCGCCGGCCGGTTTCGTTCGCCGGACCAGTTACAGCGCGAATGGATCTGGCCTGCACGTTCTAAAAACCCGGCACTCGCGATCACTGCGACGGTCACGCTGCCGGATGGCGCTGCGAGCACAGGACGTGTGACACAGGTCAGCGATTTTCGAATTACGCTGGTGGACGCGAAAGGCGGCATAAGAACAATCGAGCGTACTCCCGGGGTGCAGGTCGAAATGCATGATCCCCTCGCTGCGCACCAGACGATGATCATGACTCTGACGAATGACGCGATGCATGACGTGACCGCCTATCTGGAGACGCTGCGGTGAAGCTGATCCATGCCAGCTGCATCGCGGTCGCTGCCGCGCTCTTTGCCGCACCTCTCGCTCCGCGTGTCTCGTTGAATCCGAACGATCTTGGTAAACCTCCGGTCACCACGTGGCCTACGTTCAACGGCGACTACACCGGACGCCGCTACAGCACCCTGACGCAGATTGGTCCCGGCAATCTGAATCGGCTGGCATTGCAATGGGTCTACCGAATCACCAGCGTCGGGGCGCAGCGTGGTGCGCCGGTTCCGGTGATCAAGTGCACGCCGCTGCTGGCCGGCGGCGTCCTGTTCATCACCATCCCCGACCATCTCTGGGCGCTGGATGCGCGCACCGGCAAAGAGCTGTGGCACTTCGATTGGGTCGACGACGGCGGGCACCTCATCGGTCAGCGCGGCGTCGGCCTATGGAAGACGACGGTGTACTTCCAGACTCCGGATAACTGGCTGATCGCTCTGGACGCGACTACTGGGCGGGAGTTATGGCGCAGGCATTATGCCGATGCGCGTGAGCAGTACTTCTCCACGTCGGCTCCACTCGTCGTTAAGAACCACGTCATCGTCGGTGTCGGTGGGGATGCGATGGATATGCCGGGCTTTCTGGACTCCTTTGATCCGGTGACGGGCACATTGCAGTGGACCTGGTGGTCGACCCCGAGGAAGGGCGACCCTGCGCTGAAGACCTGGCCGAATGAGACGGCTTCTGGTCACGGCGGCGGGATGACATGGATGCCGGGAACGTATGATCCGGATCTGAATCTGCTGTACTGGCCTACCGGGAACACGAATCCGGTATTCGCGGGGCAGGGACGTCCCGGAGCGGATCTATGGACCGAATCGATCGTTGCTCTGGACGTGGATACGGGCAAGCTAAAGTGGTACTTCCAGACCTCGCCGCACGATACCCATGACTTCGATAACACGACGGCTCCTGTTTTGGTCGATAAGACCGTGAATGGCAAGCCGCGCAAGTTACTCGTTCAGGCAGCGAGAAATGGTTTCTTCGTTACGCTCGACCGAGTTACGGGGAAATATCTGGTTGTCAAACCCTATGTTCCGCTCGATTATTTCTCCGGACTGTCGCCGCAGGGCGAACCAATACCTATCCCGGACAAGGATCCCTCGGTCGGCGGCTCGATCAACATCGTGAATGCAACCAACTGGGAGGCGCCCGCCTACAATCCGGAGACGGGATTGTTCTATGTGGATTCAGTGGAAGGGAAGGCGATCTATTATCTGACTGATGACAGCGCACATCCCTCCGGGTACGGTGGCACGGTCACCGGGATTGGGCATACGCAGCGCGTCCTGCAGGCAATCGAGCCGCTCACGGGAAAAGCCGTCTGGCAGCACGTCTATCCCAATGTGAATGACGCTCCGACCACAGTCGGCCCGAGCATCCTGACGACCGCCAGCCATCTGGTAATCACGGGTGATGATCAGGGCAACATGATCTTCTACTCCGCGGATAACGGACAGATCCTGGGCCATCGCGAACTCGGCACGCCGGAATCCGGTGGGATCATCACGTACATGCTCGATGGAAGGCAATTCATTGTTTTCGGAGCGGGCGACCGCCTCTATGCCTGGTGCCTGCCGCCGCAGGGTGTGTGAGCGGCAGAAGCGGGCGGGCTGATCGGGAGTATCGGCGATGCTACAACGACGCGCAGGGACGGAGCGCCGATGAAACCCAGCCGTACGCGGCACAGCGTCGTCGTGCTCGCCATTAGTCTCGCGATCCTCTCGTACGTGCAGAGAGTCGCGATCTCAGAGGCTGCCGGTCCGATCGCGCGCGATCTGCACATCCCGAAGAGTCAGATGGGGCTGGTGTTTGGAGCCTTCGGGTTGTCGTATGCGCTGTTTGAGCTTCCGATGGGACTGCTGGGCGACCGGCTTGGCGTGCGGCGCGTGCTGGCGCAGATCGTTCTGGCCTGGTCCGCGTTCACGGCTCTGACGGGCGCAGCCTGGAACGTGGTCTCGCTGTATGTGATCCGGTTTCTCTTCGGCGCCGGGGAGGCGGGTTGTTTTCCAAACCTCACGCGGATGCTGAGCGCATGGCTGCCGGCGCGGGAACGCGTGAGGGCACAGTCGCTGATGTGGGCCTTCACGCGGTGGGGCGGCGCTGCAACTCCGCCGCTGACTCTGCTCTGCATTTCGCTGTTTGGCTGGCGCCTGGCTGTCGTCAGCTTTGCGGGATTGGGGGTGGTATGGTGCATCGTCTTTCTTCTCTGGTTCACGGATGATCCGGCACGGCACCGTGCTGTGAATGCTGCAGAAATGGAACTGCTGGAAGCGTCGCGAGTCCTCACCGCGCATCGGCCGGGACAGCGCCACTGGCTGTCGGTGCTGCTCACGCGGCAGGTGGCGCTGCTGGTCCTGCAATATTTCTGTTTTTCGTACGTCTGGTATTTCTACGTCACCTGGCTGCCGACCTACCTGGAGCAGGGGCGGGGACAAACAAGATCGCATGCGGCCGCGCTAGCTGTTCTGCCTCTGCTCTTCGGCGGATTTGGATCGCTCGCCAGTGGGCTTGCTCCGGCGCGGGTTTCGCGCCGGGCGATTGCCGTCTGCGGGTTCCTGGGAACGGCCATTCTGCTCCTCGCCATTACGCACATCCCCTCCGTTGTGGTCGCGATGCTGATGATGGGACTGGCCAGCTTTTCGAGCGACCTCACCATGCCCATTTCCTGGGACGCGTGTGTCGATATCGGCGGCCCGTATACCGCAACGGTCGCGGCCACCATGAACATGCTCGGCAACTTGGCCGGATTC
>DASSKX010000314.1:0-6649 GCA_035689925.1 Acidobacteriaceae bacterium | reverse complement strand
ACCCGCCGCTTTCTGCATTTGCGTCAGAATTTGACGGTGATAACCAGCGGCGCCGAGGCTCCGCTCTGCGCTCCCTGCTTGTTGCCGTCGGTGATGAAGTAGGTGTACGTGGTGTTGTTCTTCACGTTCAGGTCGGTCCAGGACGTTGCCGGCGGCGCGCCGGTCAGCGTCTTGACCACAGCGAACGCGCTCATATTCTGCCAAACCTGCAGCGGGGTGCTGAATGCGCCTGTAGCACGCCAGATCACATAGCTGCGGATCTGTCCGTAACCCGGAGCAGACCACGAGAGCGGAATAGCCTTCGCCGCCTCGAGGAAGCCGCCACCGGTCGAGCCTGCGCAGCCGGGCGTAGCGCCGAGCGTAGTGGTGCAGCTCACGCCGACCGGGGAGTCGACGGTGGAGGTGGCAGTGTCTTCGTCCTGATCGACGCCGCCGCCGAATTTTATTCCGCCACCGAATTTGATCCCGCCTCCGAACTTGATGCCTCCGCCGTACTTGATCCCTCCACCTTCGTCGTCGACGCCGCCGCCGAATTTGATTCCGCCGCCGAACTTGATGCCTCCGCCGAATTTGATTCCACCGCCAGAGAACCCAAAGGCGTTCTCTCGCGCCCCCACTTGCTGGAGGTTCATCGACTGCCAGTCGTTGAACCCGGTGAATGGGTCATCGCCCACGAGGCCGTTGTAGTTGACGTCCACCCCGGGTGCAGCGACGGCATCCGGCACGTTGAGGTCGTTGTTCCAGTCGGTTCCTGCGGAGGAGCCGGCGACTGTGGGATCGACGCGGACTTCCGGTACATCATTGGGCCCCAGCGCCGTACCGTCGCAATGACTCTTCGCATAGCGTCCGCCGGCGGTTTGCTGCAGCATCCGGTCCAGGGCATTCGGAATGGAGTACCACCGTGTGAGGTGAGCAGCCGGGTTGCCGCTGACGTCGTTTCCGACACCGATCGATTCGCTGAGGGAGGTCTCGTTCAGGGGCACAAGCGTCTGTGAGGAGTAGTCGAAACCACCTTCAGGAAAGCCGCGCACCTGGAAGAGATAGCTCATCACGCTTTCGTAATTCGGCTTGCAGTTCAGACCATAGCTGGGCAGGCTCGGATTGAACGGATCGGTGAAGTAGGTGCCGCCATGGGTGAGGGCGAGCGTGTGCCCCAGTTCGTGCAGAAGGGTTCCGGTCTGCACGCCGGTGGTGCCCACTTCGTTGTTGCAATAGACCGGGTGGTCGGAGGTGAGCGCCTGGGTTGGATCGGGCTGACAGTTTACCGGATCGTCAAAGGCCCAGAGGCCGAGGGTGAGGACTGAATCTCCGCCGCCCCCAAACTCCGATTGCCCCGAACCGCTGACCGGGCCGAGATATCCGACGCCCATCTGCGGCTCATTGATGAAGCTGTAGGTGCCATCAGCGACGCCGCTCGTCGGAATGGTGAACGTGGTCGTCGTCACATTGTTAGCGTCAGGAGCACTGCTGACAGCGTTGCTGAAACGATAGACGCCGTTCAGCGCGGTCTGGCCGAGCGCTCCGGTGATCGTGACGCGGTCATTGCTCGAGTCGCTGCATCCGGAGACGCCGGAGGTCGCGCAGTCGCCGGGCCTGGTTATTCCCTGGGGCGACCTGAGGATGACGGTTGCGGTGCCCCCGGAGTTGGCGATCGACACCACCCGCGGAACTCCCGGGTCGGGGAAGTCGGAGCCGACGGTGCTCCAGAACGAGCGCGGCTCTCCCAGGGAGTGCCCGGAGAGCATGTAGTGGTAACTCTTCTCGCGGCCGGGCTGGAAGTTGCCCAGGGTCGGGTCGTTCTTTATCGCTTCGAAGCCGCCTTTCCAGCCAATTGCCGGCTGACCCGGATACGAACAGAGCGTTGCGCCATCCGTGCACAGCAGCGCGCTCTCCGGGATGAGATTCCCTCCGGTGCCGGCCTGCGGAGCCGAGGTTCCGGGAGGAAGGGGACTGGGCACCGGAACCGGATAGCTGATCACGTACGGATCGCCCTGATAAATGCCGGGGCCGAGATCGAAGTGGATGTTGATGCCCTTGTTGGCGAAGGCCTTGCCTGCGGCATCCAGAGTGTCTTCCCTGGGCAAATGCGTGTGCGGGTCGGCGGTCGGGGTGCCATCCGCATTCGTCAGATTGCTGACGGAATCGAGTTCAACGAAGATGTCTTTCTTCAGCGGGTCGGCTCCCGGCAGCGCTACCCATTGGCCACCCACGGGAGTGTTCGTGTCCTTGCCGCGAACCACGTCCGTGTAGCCCTGATTCTGCTCCCACACATCGAGCAGACCATCGGCGTCGGAGTCCTGGACGGTGGTGCTCAGGATGATGGCTCCCCAGGAGACGCAACCGCTGTTGCTCTTCGCCGGCACGACGGTCGTGGTTTCCTGCGTGTCCGCCGATTTGACGTAGCCGGCGAAGTTGCTCAGCACCCAGGTCGGATTGTCCCAGCGAGACCCGTTGTTGGTGTACATCCCGGGGAACGGCGGCAGGCTGCCATAGATCGAAGGCAGCGGCTGCGTCTTCGTGTTGTTCAGGAAGACCTGCTCGTTCTTGTTGATCTGGCCGTTGGCCACGATGTGGGTCAGTTTGGCAACGGGCGCACCCGCCGGCTGATAGAACCCAGCCATCGTCTGGCTGATGGTCTGGGATGTGTTGCTCGGCGCATACGCACCGTCATACAGCACGATTGCGTTCAGCGGAGCCTGCGGGGCGAGGACACGGTAGATGACGACGAGCGTAGCGCCGAGCGCGAACGGCGCGGCGTTGCCGTTACTGCCGCTGTCCGCGAGCCGAACCTGATAGGTGGTATTCGGGGCGACCGCGCCAAATGTCGGCGAGGAGGGACTCGTATCGAGGGGCAGATAGGGGTGCACGTCGGCGCGGTAGGTGCGCATCGTCTTCGCGCCCAGTGACGAGCCGGAGCAGCCACCGGAACTCCAGGACGTGGGGGCATTCGGATTGCCGAGCACCGTTCCTGTGATTGGATAGCCGTTGAAATACGCCGTTTGCCCCGCGAATGACGACTGGCTGCTTTCGACCGTGGCCCAGAACAGCCACGCTGCAACGATATCTGCGCCTTTGGGCACCTGGGTGGCAACGCTGGCAGGCAGGTAGGGAGCCTGTACGGGATCGGGAATCGTGATCGTGCCGGGCGCAAAGCCGCTTCCGTCGGGCGCACCCTCGACCCATCCGCCGACGACGTAATCGCCCGTCACAAAGTAGTTCTGGAAGAGGGACAGCGGATCGGTTCCGGTCTGGGCGAGCGCGTTTTGGAGGAATGGGCTAGCCAGCAGCGCCACTGTAAAGAGACATGCAGCACTGGACCGGAGGGTCCAGCGACGGGATCGCGGCGAAGGCATAGAGATACTCACTCCTGATTGGGCGAGGAGCTGTGGGGAGGGGTTACTTCAGTCAACATGCGATATACACATATGTCAAGCACAGCGCAAGAGCTCTGTTGCACGCCTGGAACTTCTCGCTTTGCCAACGGACGGGGCCAGGGTGATTACCCGGGTACTGCCGCGCGGCGCTCCCAGGCAAGAAAACAATTGCTTAGCGGTTCACCCCCGATTACACTCCCATCACTCCCCGATTCCACCCGCGTCGCTGCTTCGTACCGAGCAAGCGTGGCACCTCAGTAGTCGCGGCCCAAAGAGGTTCCCCATGCGCACACGACTGCTATGCCGTGCTGCAGTTTTCTGCCTTGCCCTGATGCTGACCAGCAGCGCTGCGTTCGCTGCGTCCGGTCCCCAAACCACCTGGAGCGTTTTCACCCTGCCCAACCCGCAGGTCACGCCCGACTGGCGAACCTATGCTCCCGCCGATTGCGCGGCCACTCCCGATGCCTGCGCGCAGGATCATCGCTTCTGGGAGGAGTGGGACTTCAGCAATTTTCAGACCGCGATCGACACATCGTTTGGCGCGGTGAAGGCGCTGGGGCAGTATCAGTCGGTGATGCTTCTTCTTCCGTTAGGAGATACGCCGGCGTACTGGAACAATCTTCAGTTGATGTATCAGTCGGCCGTGTCGCACGGAGTGCAGCTGCAGGTCGTTGTGTTTCCGAAGTGGAAGTACGGCGCGGAGTACTGCTATCTGTACGGCAGCGGAGCGCCCTCGGCATGTCAGCTGGCGGCGGGAACGACGACTGCCGTCGCGTATCAGAAGCTGGTGAAGCTGATGGATTTCGTGCAGAACCTTGGCGGCGTCTGCAGCACCAGTACGTACCGGATGCAAGTCGCTGTCTGGTATGGGTGGAGTGATTTTTCTCCTGGCTACGGAGGGCTCAAGGGCTTCTGGCAATCTCTGCCCAAAAAGGGCGCGACCAGCCGCTGCAATCTGCAGGCGTCGTACGTCACGTGGCTCGACACGGGCTATTCGGGCACATCCGAAGTGAAGCAACTGCAGCAATACGTTGTCACGAAACTTAGAGTGCCGTACTGGGTAAACACGGAGCTGTACAGCACGGCGCAGATTCAGCAGTACGACTCGACCTATGCGCCGTACCAGACCATCATTACGGGATTCTGGGGAGCGACGGATATCACCACATGGGCACAGGGCATGTGCTCGAAGTGGAATACAGCGTTGCAGCCTGCGCGTCTGGGCGTGTGGACGATGTACGACCGCGACCTTGGCACGATCGAATACTATCGCTCGTATCTCAACGACACGATGGCGGCAGTGAACGCAGTTTGCACGTATTAACTGGCTGAATCCGGTTTGGCCGCACACGGGAGAAGGGAAGGGGTTTGCTCCGCACGACGGGGGGAATTCCGCGACCGGCAGCTGCGTGAGGGCTCGAGTGCGGTGCTGGACGTCGGGTAGCCGGTTGTCTTGACCGGTATTGCCAGCAGCAGGCAGAATCGTAGCTCGCTGGATTCCAACCAGCCCAGAGGCAGGAGACCTAAAGTGACGATGAAACGATTCCGGTACTTTGTGGCGCTCGTGATGACGTTGGCTCTGATGGGCGCTGTGTCGGGAGCGGCGCAGTCGGCGAGCGCACCGAAACATCCCACGGCAACGGCGAGCAAGCCGGCGACCGAGCAGGTGGATCTGAACTCCGCAACGAAGGATCAGCTGATGGCGCTGCCGGGCATCGGCGACGTGTACGCGCAGAAGATCATCGACGGACGTCCGTACGCGAACAAAACGCAGCTGAAGACCAAGCACATCGTTCCGGCTTCGACCTACGACAAGATCGCCGGCATGGTGATCGCGAAGCAGAAGAAGTCCGGAAAGTAAAGTCGCTTCGCGGGAACTGACACGCTAACACGCATGGGCTCAGAGAGGAGGGCGCGGCGGGCAGCCGTGGCGGCGTGGATGTGCGCCTTGCTGCTGCTGGGCTGTGCTGCCGCGGCGCATGCGCAGGCGCTTGAGTTCCAGAAGATTGCCGACGGTGTTTGGTTCGTGCCCGGCAATGGCGGCAAGGGGTACTGCAACAACGTCATCATCGAGATGCAGCACTACCTCATCGTCGTCGATGCGAATTACCCGGGCCGCGCGGAAGAACTGATCGAGCAGATCCATCGCATCTCGCCCAAGCCGGTGCTGTTCGTCTTTGATACGCACGCTCACCGCGACCACTCGTACGGCAACCTCGTCTGGACGCGTGCCGGGGCGGTGACGTTTGCGTATCAGGGCGTGGTCGACGAGATGAACCGGTACGAGCCGGAGCGCTGGCAGGCGACGGCGGCGATCCGCGAGGACGTGCGGGCGCTGCACCTGACGGATGCACCGCGGCCGGAGCTGACCTTCAGCAGCAGCCGCTTCGTACTGAAGGATGCCACGCGCGAGGTGGATTTCTACTTTCTAGGCTGGGCGCATACGCGCGGCGATGGTTTCGTTTGGCTGCCGAAGGAGCGCATCCTGTGCACGGGCGACGCGGCGATCAACGGGCGCTCTGTGGTTGCGGGACGCGAGGGCCCGCGCAATAAGCTGTGGGATGCGAACCTGGGAAACTGGCCGCGCGTGATGGAGAAGGCTGAGGCGCTCCATCCGCTGCACGTGCTCCCGGGCCACGGAGAGCCGGGGGGCGTGGAGATTCTTGAGGGCCAGCAGCACTTCATTGTGGATTTGCTCGGGGCCGTGCAGCGGCAGGTTGCGGAAGGGAAGACGGCGGCGCAGATGACGCTGTCGCTTCCCGCGCGCGATCGCGACTGGACTCCGGCGGATCTGAGCACCGACTTCAGCATCGCGTACGCGGAGATTACGCAGCGCAAACCGGCCGGCGACATCCCTCACGTGTGGAAATAGGCGCCGATCGCTACGCTCCGTGCTGCTGCGCCAGCTGGATGAGGTTTCCGCAGGTGTCGTCCAGCACGGCGGTGGTCACCATGCCCATGTCGACCGGCGGCTGCGTGAAATGCACGCCGGCGGCCTGGAGGCGCTTGTATTCTTCCTGGACATCCTGAACGGCGAAGGATGTGAAAGGAATGCCGTCTTCCATCAGCGCTTTCCTGAACGGTCCAACCGCTGGATGCGCAGCGGGCTCGAGGACGAGTTCGACGCCGTCAGGGTCGCCGGGCGCGACGACGGTGAGCCACTTCATCTCGCCGAGAGGAATTTCTGTCTTCTTCACGAACCCCAGCTTTTCGGTGTAGAACCGGAGCGCTTTGTCCTGATCGTCTACGAAGACGCTGGTTACCACGATCTTCAT
>DASSKX010000313.1:0-11949 GCA_035689925.1 Acidobacteriaceae bacterium | reverse complement strand
GATGCCAGCGGGTCGGTCTGGAATGCTGATGCTCTCCGGATCTATCTGGCCGAACTGCAGCACACAGAGCCGCTGCTCCTTGACGAGCTTTGGGTCCTGCCGGTCATGCTGCGCTTTGTGCTGCTTGAGACGATCCTCCAGCAGGCCCGGGAACGTTACGACGCGCTCTCGTTTAACGGCGAGGCACCGCAGTTCGAAGGACCCGCCGCGGATCCGGCCTTCGCGAAGCTGATGCAGACGCGCATCCTCTCACTTCGCGAGATCGCCTATGTCGACTGGTACTTCGTCATGGAGCCACTGGTCGTCTTCGATGCGATCCTTCGTCAGGATCCGGCTGGCGCCTATCCGAAGATGGACTTCGACAGCCGCGAAGTTTACCGCAAGCAGGTTGCCAAGATCGCACGCTACTCTGACTGCTCGGAGATCGAGGTGGCACGGCGCGCCATCGAGCTGGCTGACGCCGCGAAGCAGCGCCCCGTAGTTGATGGACGCGTGTATCTCCGCCAGGCCCACGTGGGCTATTACCTGGTCGACAAAGGATTCGAAGAACTCCGAGGACGCATCGGCTATCACCCGCGATTCATCGAGCGCATCCGGCTCGGGGTGCGCCACCATGCCGACGACATTTATATCGGCGGCATTGAAGTCCTCACAGTCCTCATCATCGCGGCCGTCCTGCTGCCGTTGATCCCGAACTACTCGATCATCGGGGCACTGACCGCCGCTTTCCTCCTCTTGCTCATCCCGGCGACCCAGGGTGCCGTGGACCTGGTGAACAATACGGTGACCACCCTCTTTCGGCCGATGCCCCTGCCGAAGCTCGACTTCAGCAAAGGCATCCCGCCGGAATACAGCTCGATGGTGGTTGTGCCCACGCTCCTGCTCAATGAAAAGCAGGTGCGTGAAATGGTGCAGGAACTCGAAGTTCGCTGCCTCGCCAACCCCGATCCGAATCTCCACTTCGCACTGCTGACCGATCTGCCGGATTCCGTCAGCCGCCCGCGCGAGAACGACAGCGATCCCATGGTGGATCTTGCCGTCAGCCTTATCGATGATCTGAACGCGCGTTACCAGGGAAATCGAAAATTCGGCAAGTTCCTGCTGCTGCATCGGCACCGTATCTTTAATGCGCGACAGGGCGTGTGGATGGGCTGGGAGCGCAAGCGCGGCAAGCTGCTCGATCTGAACAAGCTCCTCCGGGGCGAGTTCGACGCCTTTCCCGTAAAAGCCGGCGACACCAGTATTCTGCCGCGCATTCAGTACATCATCACTCTTGACTCCGATACGCAGCTTCCGCGCGGCACGGCCCACTCCATGATCGGCGCCATGGCCCATCCGCTGAATCGCGCCGTGATCGACCCGGTTCGCCGCATCGTGACGGAGGGCTATGGCATCCTGCAGCCACGCGTGGGAGTCAGCGTCAGCTCTGCTGCGCAGTCGCGGATGGCTTCCATCTACTCTGGCCAGACCGGCTTCGACATCTACACGCGCGCTATCTCCGACGTCTATCAGGACCTCTACGGCGAAGGCAGCTTTACCGGCAAAGGTATCTACGAAGTCGCGACGCTGCACACGGTGCTCGAGCGTCGCTTCCCGCGCAATGCCCTGCTCAGCCATGACCTCATCGAAGGCGCCTACGCTCGCGCCGGTCTCGTCACCGATGTCGAGGTGATTGACGATTACCCGTCACACTACAGCGCCTACACGCGCCGCAAGCATCGCTGGGTGCGTGGCGACTGGCAGATCTTCCAGTGGCTGTTCACGCGTGTGCCGGACGAGTCCGGCAAGTACGTCCGCAACCCCATTGCAACGATCTCGCGCTGGAAAATCCTCGATAACCTGCGCCGCTCGCTCGTTGAGCCGATGACGATGGTGCTGCTCGTCGCCGGCTGGCTTGGACTTCCCGGCGGAGCGCTGTACTGGACGCTCGTTACACTCTTTATCCTGTTCTTCCCACCGCTCGTGCAGCTGGTGTTTGGCCTTGTCCGGTCACTCGAGACGGAGCAGGAAGGTGCTGCGCGCGAAGTGTGGATCGGCTTCCAGCAGTCCGTGATTACCACGCTGCTCACCTTGGCGTTCCTTCCGCATCAGACGATGACCGCCATCGATGCCGTCGTGCGTGCCTCGGTGCGGCGGCTGGTTACCGGCAAGCGCCTGCTCGAGTGGGAGACCGCCGCTGAGGCCGAATCGACGACCCGCCGCACTTCAGCAGTCGATCGCTACCTCAGCTTTACGCCATTGCTGTCCGCGGCGCTGGCACTGATCGTCGCCGTTGCGCATCCATTCGCGCTGATCGTCGCGGCGCCTGTCCTTCTCCTGTGGGGGTTCGAGCGGGACCTCACCCTCTGGCTGAATAAGCCTCCCCGCGAGCCGCAGAAGCAGCTTCGCACCGAAGACGAAGCATTCCTTCGGGAGTATGCGCTCCGCGTTTGGCGTTTCTTTTATGAGTTCGGCGGCGAACGCCACAATTATCTGATCCCCGACAACGTCGAAGAAGACGGGCTGTATGAGGCCGCACGCGTTTCACCTACGAATCTGGGACTGCTCTTCAATGCACGCCAGGCCGCCTGTGAATTCGGCTTCCTGACGGCGCCCGAGTATGCGGAGCTGATGCACCGCAGCTACTTCACGATGGCGAAGCTGCCGCTCCATCGGGGGCACCTCTACAACTGGTACACCACCGACACGCTGGAGGCGCTGCCACCCATCACCATTTCCTCGGTCGACAGCGGGAACTTCGTCGCGTCGCTCTACACGGTCGGCACCGGAACGCTTTCCCTGCTGAAGCGTCCCTTGATTGAGCCGCGCCTTTTCGATGGACTCGCCACCCACGTGCGCCTGCTCCAATCGCTCAAGGCTCTGCCAAAGGACCGCAGTCTGCCGCGTCCGCCACAAGACTCCGATGACATCAGCGTCTGGCTGCGCTGGATCTTCTCGCCCGAAACGCAGGCCGCGTTCGCGAACCTGCCGCCCTACACGGAGCCGTCGCTGAACGAAGCGTTGTGGTGGACGAACGAGACGAAGCGGCGCATCGAGGCGATCACCACGCTGGTGCGTGACTATATGCCCTGGCTCCATCCCGATTATGCGCCAATTGCCAGCATGATCTACGAGGAGGATCCGGCTGACGCGGCGCTGCACAAAGTGCCCGCCCGCAACGCGCGTACCTTGCCGACGCTGAACGAGGCAGGAAAGTACGCAGCGGCGCTCGAGCAGAGGCTGAACCGCCCGCAGCGCATGCCCGAGACCGCTGAGACGGCGGTGCTGCTGGAGCGCCTGCGCGCCGAGATTGCGCCGGCTGTCCAGCGGCTAACGGAGCTTGCGGAGAGGATTCGTCATGTCTCGCGCGAAGCCGAACGGTGGGCCGACAACACCGACTTCACCTTCCTCGTGAACAAGGACCGCATGCTTCTCTCGATCGGGTACGAGGTGGCCACGGACAAGGTTCACTGGGCGTGCTACGACATGCTCGCTTCAGAGGCGCGCATTGCGACTTATATTGCCGTCGCGCGTGGGGAGTTGTCGCAGCAGGGCTGGTTCAAGATGTCGCGCGTGCATACGACGGCTTACGGGCATTCTGTGCTCCTCTCCTGGACAGGCACCATGTTCGAGTACCTGATGCCGGCGCTGTGGATGCGCAGCTATCCCGACACGCTGCTGTCGAACTCGATTCATGGCGCGGTCGAGATCCCGCGGGCGTTTGGGCGTGAGCACGGCATCCCGTGGGGCATCTCGGAGTCGGGTTATTCGGACAAGACTCCGGAAGGTCATTACCATTACCAGGCGTATGGCATCCCGCAGATTTCGCTGAAGTGGGACGCCACGGCCGGCCCGGTAGTCTCGCCTTACTCGACGTTTCTCGCGCTGACGGTTGATCCTCCCGCTGCGATCGACAACCTGCGTCGCATGGCGAACCAGGGATGGACCGGGGCGTATGGATTTTATGAAGCTATCGATTTTCGCCGCGGCCGGAATAAGCCCGAAGCGGTGCGCGAATGGATGGCTCATCACCAGGGCATGTGCATGATGGGCCTGCTGAACCTGCTGGACGATAACGTCGTGCAGCATTGGTTTTACGAAAACACCCAAATGCGCGCCGTCGAACTGCTGCTGCACGAAAAGCCGATCCGAGAAGCCGCGGCTAAGAGGGAGTCGTCGTCGGCTGGGAAGAAGACGGCAAAGAGACCCCGGAAGAAGGCGGCGTAGCCGACGCGATTTCTGTTTCAAGGAAGGCCGGGCGGTGATGGTCATAAACGGCCAGCACCTTGCCCGCGCGGTCCGGATCAGTAGACCAGGAGCGCGAGACGAGGGTTACGAACGCTTCGCCGGTGGTCGCGTTGAGAGCATCGCGATAATTTGGATAGGCGGCGGCGAGGGACTGCAGCAGTTGCATGCGCGCGCGAAAGCAGGAGTCCCAGTCGGGAAACTGCACCCAGGAAGCCTGCACGGAGACCCAGGCACCGTGCAGATACTCGCGGGTCGACAGGGTGAGGGTTTCGGTTCCAGCCAGCGGAGGGTGGGACTGCTTCTGGCCGAAGAGGTTGTTGGCTACTGTAGCCAGCCGCGACTGTCCCCAGCCTGACTCGAGCGCGGCTTCGCAGGCCGCGAACTCCGGAAAGAGGTGGCCGGCGGCGCGCGCTGCATCGCAGGCGCGACGCAGAAAGTCTTCCTGTGGGCTGAGCATAAGTTCTCCTCGTGAAGCAGTAGTCGGTAGTATGCAGCAAGATGTTACTTTGCCGTAAATGGACCCCACCCCGGGTACAAACGGGGCAGTGGCAAGGTGCTGATTCCATAGGGCTTCTGGAAGGCGTGTTCAGGACAGCGGCAACTCGCTGAACAGGCTGGAGTTGCCGGCGACGTTTTCGGGGGCAGCGGCAATCGCCTGAAGGGAAGCAGGTTCCGGCGTTGCCTTGCTGCGGCGCGCACGCGGAGCGATCGGAATCGGCTTGCGGGTCGCGCGACGGTTGCGCTTGCTGTGCGTGAAGCAATGGTCCTGGCCGCGCAGAGTCCATCCGCGGCATGGCTTTCCTCTGCGATTCAGGTAAGCACAGCGCCCGTCGAGGTAAGAGGTGTCGGGCAGGTGCCCGCAGCAGAACTGCTTGCCGGGCAGAGCGCGGTAGTCGCACGACTGTCCGTCTCCGACTGTGGCGGTGCAATAACGAGGCATGATTCCTCCGTGAAAGGAAAAGGCCGCCCACGAGGAGCGGCCTTTCGCTGAAATTCACCCTATATATTCAGAATATCAACCTTCGAGAGATTACGTTTCAACTTAGCTGGTCCATAACTCACGCCAGATCAGATAGAACACCGAAGTAATGGTTGACAAAGAAGAATCGCACCCGCCCGGAGACCCGGTGCAGGCGGCTTTTTGGTGGGTCTTCCAACGCCAATTCGTCGTATATAGTTACCAGACGATGGTGGTGCCTATCGTAAGGATGTACCGAGGTTCGGCTATGTTCGGAATCAGGAGTTGGCGGTGGACTGGAGTTACGGTTGCGGCGTCCGGCGCGCTGCTGGTACTGGGCCTGGTGGCGACGATGGTCGCGCAGCAGAACGGATCTACTTACACGTTCCGGCGGACGGTGCGCCGGGTCGTGCTCGATGTTGTGGTGACGGACAGCAATCACCGGGCCGTGCACGGGCTGAAGCGCCGAGACTTCCACATCTACGAAGACGGCCATGAACAGGACATCCGGTCTTTTGAGCCCTTCGACATGGATCGCGACCGGGCGATCCCGCCGCCGCACCTTCCGGCACTACCGCCGGACACATTCACCAACGTTCCGACGGCTCCCGAACGCGGGCCGCTGTACGTGGTCGTCTACGACATGGACCATATCGGCCACGACAACAACGTCGACGATCAGATCACCGCGCGTCATCAGCTGGAGCAGTTTCTGCGCGCGAAGCCGCCCGGCGTGCAGATGGAAATCTATCTGCTGGGGGATAAGCTGCGACTCCTGCAGGGCTTCACCACCGACCGAGACAAGCTGCTGGCAGTCCTGGATGTGAACCGTAAGGAGCCGCACATTCCCTGGGTTCTCCTCACGCGCATGAATTATGCCTCGAACGACGTCTCGCTGCCGTTCAGTGCGATGAAGCTGATCGCGAAGCAGCTGGAAGGGCTCCCGGGCAGGAAGAACATCATCTGGCTCTCTTCCCACTTCCCTGTTCCCTTCACGTCGCCCAACAACAGCTTCGGCGGGCTCGGCAGTACCCTGGGCCCGAATGGGGGATCGGGCAATCCGGCCATCATTCCCAATATGCCGAACCAGGAGATCACCGGCAGCTCCAGCCTGGCCGGACAGGATATCTCTGAAGAGGCACGCACGATGCGGGAGGCGATGGACGCGATGAACAACGCCCAGGTCTCGCTCTATCCGGTGGATGTCCAGGGGCTCGCCGAGGACGCGGAGTACGGCGGGATCGATTATGTGGCCCAGCGCGCGGCCGACGGGACCGGAGGCAAGGCCTATTACAACCGGAACGACATCAGCCAGGCGATCCAGGAAGCGACCGAGAACGGCGGCAGCTACTACGAGATCACGTATGCGCCAAAAGGGCACGTCTATGACGAGAAGCTGCACAACATTGAGGTGAAGGTGGACAGGCCGGGATACAAGCTGCAATTCCGGCGTTCGTATTTCGACGACGATCCGCAGAAGCCGCTGACGCGCGAGGAGACGCTTTTCGCGCAGGCGACGGCGAGTCAGGTGGTCGCGCATCATCCGGGGGACACGCTCTACGCCTACATGGTGCAGGGGGCGCCGATTGCGCACGACATGCTCTTCCGGGCGCAGATCCATCCAGGGCCGACAGCGATGGCCACGCACGAGCAGATGGCCGATCTGCAGATGCAGCCGGCGTACTTCGTGCTGCGAAAGAGGAATCGTCCGGCGAAGGTGCCGCGGCCAGTTCCGCTGCAGCAATACACGATTGATTACCTGGTGCTCGACAATCAGATGCAGGGACGCACCGGGCAGGTGCTGGAGTTCGCGGCGTGCGCCTACGATGCCGACGGCCGCATGCTGAACGGCCTGTCGCAGATGGCGGTGCGGCTGCCGAATGCGGGGGCACACAAGAAGGAAGATGCGCCTCTGTTCCGGGGCGAGCAGACACTGGAGGTTCCGACCAACGCGCAGTGGCTGCGGGTCGCGGTGCGGGATCCGGCGACGGACCGCATTGGAACGATCGAGGTGAAGCTGCCGCTGGCTAACACAGGGAACGTCGCTTCCGATCCGCCGCGGCAGGGCGACTGAGGAACGGGGAGGGAGGCAGACGATGAAGGTTCGGGCTGCGGCGTTTGCGGTTCTGCTGTGCTGTCCGGTGCTGGGTGCGCAGGAGGTACGGTATATCGATCTGACGGCGGTGGAGCAGCGGACGGAGTTGCGGTATCCGCCGGCGCCGAAGCTTGCGCCTTCACAGGGCATTACCGGTGGCGGCAGCGTGACTGTGGGCGGCATTATTGGCGAAGGAGCACCCGATATTCGCGATCCGCACGCGCTCGGGGTCTATCTCACGCACCGCACGGCAACAAAGATTGATCCGACTCAGCCGTTCCAGGTGGAGTTCAAAGTGGTCAACACGGGCACGGCTCCGATTGCAATTCCCGTATCGCCGAATCTTTCTGATCTACAGCCCGCCGATGACTCGGTTCCCTTCCAGTACCTCAGCCTTGCTCTGGCTGTGTCGGTAGTCGGGGACCCTCGTTCGAGCGCGTATGTCGAGATTTACGGCACATGGCGGCACGACGAAACGGTGGTGACTCTCCAACCAGGAGAGTGGATTCGGGTTACAGCCAATGTGAAGCTCAGGGCACTTCCGGCCAGTACGGACACGGCTATGTTAGCCGGCAGCTTTTGGCTGCGAGAGAACACCTACTACCCGCACCCGGGAGGGCATTTCACCGACATGGGAGGCAGCTCCCCAAATCTCACGCAAACGCCACCTCTGAAGGTGTTCTGGCTCGGAGCCACAGCCACGCCGTAAACCTCAACAACTTGCCGCATCCGGCCGTTCCGTTGCCGGATCTCGATGCCCGCATGACAATGCGAGGGACAGCAACGCGCTGAGCAAGCGGACGCAAGAGCCGTCATCGCACGAATGGCGTTGGGCGTTGGGCGAAATATCGGACAGTGTTTTGACCGTGCGCAGCGCGCGTTCCATACGGTCAAGGCGAACCGAACAATTGTGATCTACGTCACATTTTCGGGGTATGCTGAACCGGTCACCAGCAGGGTGTCCCCGCAAGATCCCCAGAACATCTCCAGGCGTATCCGCGCGGGAGGCCAGCAAACACTGACCTCCCGCGCCGGCGCTACGTTCATCTGGCGATGCCTCCCTGGACAGACAAAGGCTTCGTCCTGAGCCCTTCTCCTTTCCCACAACTTTCTGCATCAATTCCGCCCTTCGTCTGCGTATATCCGGGTACAGCAGTCGGAGAGCACTTCTGTGGACGACGCGGCGCAGAACTTCCGGGCCATCGTGGAACGCCACCAGGGGCGGGTCTACTCCATCGCGTTTCGGATTGTCGGCGATGCCGGAGCGGCCGAGGAAGTCGCCCAGGACGTTTTCCTCGAACTGCACAGGAGCCTCGACCGGCTCGAGTCGGACGCGCACGTCACGGCGTGGCTGCGACGGGTCGCCTGTCATCGCGCGACGGATGCTCTGCGCCGCCGCGCCGCCCGCGGCGATGCGGCCGCCGAAGAGTATCAGGACGGCATGGGCCTGCGGACGCCGGTGCGGGAATTTATGCCGCTGATGAACCGGATTGAGCAGTTGCTCCTGACGTTGCCGCCGGCGCAGCGCTCCGTTCTGCTGCTGCGCTACCAGGAGGACCTGGAGCCGGAGGACATCGCGATCGAGATGCAGATGCCGCTGGCGACGGTCCGCAGCCATCTGCAGCGCGGCGTGAAGCTGCTGCGGGAGAAGGCCCAAAGAACTCTGAAGGAGTACAGCCGTGGTTGAACGCATGGACGAATTCGAAAAGGAACTGCGCGACCACCTGCAGGCCCGTCCCGCACCGGCCGGATTTGCCGACGGCGTGATGCGGCGCATTGAGGGCCGCAAGCCGCGCCGCAGCTGGAGATTTCTGTGGCAGCCGGCGTGGCGCTGGGCCGCGGTGGCGGCGCTGGTGGCGATGACGGTGCTCGGGGGGCTGGCGCGCGAGCATCAGCAGCGCGTCGCCGGAGAGCGCGCTCGCGAGCAAGTGCTGCTGGCGTTGCGGATTACAGGAACGACGCTGAACCAGGTGCAGCACAAGGTGAACGAGGATCAATCGCCGGCGGAGCACCACGGCCACACGATCGATCTGAGGCCGTAGACGAGCAGTGGGCAGGGAGAAAGGGGACCAACGATGAACAGGCACGTTTACAAATTTGCACTGGGAATTGCGGCGCTGCTTGCCGGGGCGGGGATGCCCGTCCACGCGCAGGCGCCGTTTCCGGTGACCATCGCGCAGCAGCTTGCGTCGCGGGCCTCGAACTATACCGAGGTGACGCTGGACCGCAAGATGCTGGAGTTCGCAAAGCACTTCATGAACAAAGAGGACGACGCTGAAGGCAAGCGCATCATCGAGAAGCTGAACGGGGTGTACGTGCGCACCTACGAGTTCGACAAGCCCGGCCAGTACACGCCCGAGGAGCTGGAGGCAATCCGGCATCAGGTGCTGACGTCGGAGTGGAGCCCGATGGTCAAGTCGCGGTCGAAGAACGGCGCCGATGACTCGGACATTTACATGAAGCTGGTCAACGGCGAGGTGCGGGGCATGTTCATCCTGGACGCGGAGCCGCGGGAACTGAACTTCGTCTATATCGACGGGCCGATCCGGCCGGAAGACCTGGGCGATATCAGCGGCACTTTCGGTATTCCCTCCGGCATGGAGAAGAACAAAGGCGAGAAGGATGAGAGAAAGGCGGAGAAAGCGGCGCAGAAGGCCAGCCGGGATGCGCAGAAGGCAGGACAGCCATGAAGGCCGCCGCTCTGCTTGTTGCGCCGATTGCGACGGTCGCCGCGGTCGCAGCGATTTTGCCCTGGAGCGCGCGTGCCGCCGGTCCTGATTTCGACTCGGTGGTGTCGGCGGTCGAGCACCAATACTCGGTGCGGGCGGAGCGTGTCCCGCTGATGGGGTTTGTCAGCTTCTGCGCGCACGTGGCGTCGCACGGCGGGGTGAAAGGCATGAAGATTGCGGAGTTCGACCACTTGGCCGCGCCGGATACAGCGCAGCTGGAAGGGCTCGTCCGGCAGACGCTGGGGGGAAGCTGGCAGCCGTTTGTTACGGAACGCGAGCGGAATGGGAACATCAGCGTCATTTATGTGCAACCGGACGGGCACAACATGCGTATGCTCATTGCGGACTACGAGCATGGCGAACTGGACGTGGTCCGCATGGAAGTGAACGGCGAGCGGCTGGCGCACTGGGTCCACGATCCTGAGGGCAGCGCGCATCGTCACGATTACGGCAGTCCGGACTGATCCGCCCGCACGGCGGGTGGCGGCCCTTCCCTGGTTTATCGATCTCCGGGTTTGAGAGGTGTGCCGGTGCAGACACTGCTGCAGAATCTCCGCTTCAGCCTTCGCATGCTGGCCCGCAAGCCGGGCCTGACGATCACGGTGCTGCTGACCCTCGCTCTGGGGATCAGCGCAAACACGGCGATCTTCACGGTCGATTACGCGACGCTGCTGGCGCCGCTGCCGTATCCGCATCCGGATCAGCTGGTGATGGTGTGGTCGAAGATCCAGACGTATCGGAATGTCGTCTCGGCCGGCGATTACACCGACTGGAAGCGGCAGGCGACGGTCTTCCAGAGCCTCAGCGCGTGGAGCGGCAAGGCTTTTAACATCGCCACCAAGTCACAGCCGGAATACCTGCAGGCGATGGTGGCGACGCCGGGGATGATCTCGATGATCGGGGAGCCGCTCTTGCTGGGGCGCGATTTCCTGCCGGAAGAGGGCGTCGCCGGACGCGATCATGTGGTGATCCTGACGCACAAGCTGTGGCTGAAGCTGGGGGGCGACCGTCACATCGTCGGAACCACGCTGCGGCTCGACGGCGAACCATACACCGTGGTGGGCGTGCAGCGGGCAGGGATCTTCGACCGGGGCCAGTCACAGCTTACGGTTCCGCTGGTCTTCAAGCCGGAGCAGGTGAATCACGATTTTCACTGGCTGCTGGTGATGGGGCGGCTGAAAGACGGCGTCACGCTGAAACAGGCGCAGGAGAACATGGACGCCGTCACGGCGACCATCGCCAAGGCGAATCCGCGCAGCAACCAGGGCTGGGGCGCGATGGTGCAGCCCCTGAAGAATAATTTCCTGCCGCCGGAGCGGATCAAGATGCTCTGGATTCTGCTGGGCGCGGTCGCATTTGTCCTGCTGATCGCGTGCGTGAATGTGGCGAATCTGCTGCTGGCGCGGGGCATGGCGCGGCAGAAGGAGATGGCGGTGCGGACGGCACTCGGCGCCGGTCGGCGGGCGATTTTTGGCCAGCTACTGACGGAAAGCGTGGTGCTGGCTCTTGCGGGCGGGGCGCTGGGGATCGCGGTCGGCTATGGCATGCTGCAGGGCCTCATTGCCGCCATGCCTCGGAACACGCTGCCGACGGAGGCGGATCTGCGCCTCAACGTGCCGATTCTGCTCTTCACGCTGGTTGCGACGACCATTGCCGGAGTGCTGGCCGGATCCGCGCCGGCCTGGTTCGCCAGCCGCACGGACCCGGGCGAAGCGCTGAAGGAAGGCGCGCGCACCGGAACCGGCGCGGGAAAGCATCGGCTGCGCCGCGCGCTGGTCGTCTGTGAATTTGCGCTCGCACTGGCTCTGCTGGCGGGGGCCGGCCTGACGATCCACAGCTTCTGGAATCTGGCGCACGTGGATCTGGGGCTCGAGACGGACCATGTGCTCACGTTCTTCCTGCCCGTTCCTGACGCCCATTCCAAGGATCCGGCGCAGATC
>DASSKX010000312.1:0-2937 GCA_035689925.1 Acidobacteriaceae bacterium | reverse complement strand
CGAAGCCAAACGTGCTCTGCAACTCGTCGCTGATCGCCTCCGGTCCGTGCAGGTGGATGGCGTCGAATACTGGCAGCTGCGCGACGCGCGCCCGGCATCCTCACACACGCCGCCGGTCCTCCTTCTGCCAGTCTTCGATGAATACACCGTGGCCTATGCGGATCGAAGCGCCGCGGCAGATCCCTCCCTGCTGCCGACGCTCAGCCATGGCCTCGCCGCCAACATCATCATCAACGGCCGCATCGCCGGCACCTGGAAACGCACCTTCCGCGGAGACGATGCCGTCGCAATCACCCCCACGTTTCTGCGTATCCTGAACAGGCAGGAACAGAGCGGCTTCCTGCGCGCCGCTGAGCGCTACGCCGGCTTCCTGGCCAGATCGCTCGAGAACGACGGTGGCCGACCGCCGCGCACCTCGACGCAAAAAGGAAAGAGACAACGATGAAGATCACCAGGGCCAGCGTTAATATCTGCTCGCCGGGGCGCAATTTCGTCACGCTGAAGATCGAAACCGACGAGGGCATTTCCGGCCTCGGCGACGGCACGCTAAACGGCCGCGAACTCGCCGTCGCCAGCTATCTCAGCGATCACGTCATCCCCTGCATCCTGAACCGCGATCCCTTCCAGACCGAAGACATCTGGCAGTATCTTTACCGCGGCGCGTACTGGCGTCGGGGGCCGGTGACCATGTCTGCCATCGCCGCCGTCGACATGGCGCTCTGGGACGTCAAGGGCAAGGCGCTCAACACGCCCGTTTACAACCTGCTCGGCGGACGCAGCCGCGACGGCGTCCTCGTCTACTGCCACGCACACGGAGCCGACATCGAAGAAGCCGTCGATGACGTGGCGAAGCACCAGCAGATGGGTTACCGCGCTATTCGCGTGCAGAGCGGTATCCCCGGCCTCGACGCAACCTACGGCGTGCCCAAACCCGGCATGGCCTACGAGCCAGCAGAGCGCGGGCTGCCGTCCGAAAGCCGCTGGTCCACGGAAAAGTATCTGCGTCACGTGCCGAAGCTCTTTGCGCGGGTCCGCGAGCAGTTTGGCGACGAACTGCACCTGCTCCACGACTGTCATCATCGCCTCACGCCGATCGAAGCCGCCCGCCTCGGCAAGGAACTCGAGCCCTTCCACCTCTTCTGGATCGAGGACCCCACGCCCGCGGAGTTTCAGGAAGGCTTCCGTCTGATTCGCGAACACACCACAACCCCGATCGCCACCGGCGAAGTCCTCAACTCTGTCTGGGACGTCCACGAGTTGATCCGCAATCAGTGGATCGACTACGCCCGCCTCACGCTGACCCATGCCGGCGGCTTTACTGCGCTCAAAAAGCTGGCGGACTTTGCCGCGCTCTATCAGGTCCGCACCGGATGCCACGGCCCCACGGATCTGTCGCCCGTGTGCATGGCGGCCGCACTGCACTTCGACCTCGCCATTCACAATTTCGGCATCCAGGAACACATGCCGCATTGCGCGGAAACCGACGCGGTTTTCCCCCACACGTATCGGTTCGAAGATGGATTCATGTACCCCGGCGACGGCCCCGGTCTCGGCGTCGAACTGGACGAAAAGCTCGCGGCGCAGTATCCGTATCGGCGGGCCTATTTGCCGGTTCTGCGCAAGCTCGACGGAACCGTTCACGACTGGTAGCTCACATCCTGTTCGGCAAAACAAGGAGTGTCCCGTGTCTTTTCTTCCCCTGAAGCGCTTGCTCCCCGTGCTCTGCGTCGCCTTCGCGCCTGCACTGCTGGCGCAGGTTCCCGAACATCCTGACCTCCAGAAGCAGCCCCAAAATCAAATTTGGTTCGACGCCTCGCAGCCCATCGACAAGCGCGTCGATGCGCTTGTCTCCGCCATGACGCTGGACGAGAAAGCCGCGCAGATGGAGAACCACGCCGCGGCTATCCCGCGCCTCGGCGTGCCCGAGTACGACTACTGGAGCGAGGGCCTGCACGGCATTGCGCGCTCCGGCTACTCGACCCTCTTCCCGCAGGCCATCGGACTCGCTGCCACCTGGGACCCGACGCTGCAGCATCAGATCGCCACCATCATCGGTACCGAGGCGCGCGCGAAGTACAACCAGGCCATTCGCGAAAACCTCCACAGCATCTTCTACGGCCTCACCATCTGGTCGCCGAACATCAACATCTTCCGCGACCCGCGCTGGGGCCGCGGTCAGGAGACCTACGGCGAAGATCCCTTCCTCACCAAGACCATGGGCGTCGAATTTGTGAAGGGACTGCAGGGCGACGACCCGAAGTACTTCCTCACCGTCGCCACGCCCAAGCACTACGCCGTGCACAGCGGTCCTGAACCGCTGCGGCACAAATTCAATGTGGACGTCTCCCCGCACGATCTGGAAGACACCTATCTCCCCGCCTTCCGCGCAACCGTCATGGACGCCCACGCCGACTCCGTGATGTGCGCGTACAACCGCATCGACGGTGTGCCCGCCTGCGCGAACACCATGCTGCTCCAGCATTATCTGCGCGACGACTGGCATTTCAACGGCTTCGTGACCTCCGACTGTGGCGCCATCGATGATTTCTATTCACCGGCGGGCCATCACTACTCGCCCGACGCCGCGCACGCCAGCGCCGCTGCGGTCAAGGCTGGTACCGACACAACCTGCGGGACCGAGTACAACGCGCTGCCGCAGGCCGTGCACGAGGGGCTCATCTCCGAAGCGGAGGTCGACAAGTCCGTCGGGGCGCTCTTCACCGCGCGCATGCGCCTGGGCATGTTCGATCCTCCCTCACAGGTGAAATACGCGCAGATTCCCTTCTCGACCGTCGATTCGCCCGAGCATCGAGCCGTCGCCCTCAAAGCCGCAGAGGAATCCATCGTCCTGCTGAAGAACGACGGTGCTCTGCCGCTCAAAGCCGGTCTGAAGAACATCGCGGTCGTCGGTCCGAACGCCGCTTCACTGCCGGCCAT
>DASSKX010000311.1:0-2389 GCA_035689925.1 Acidobacteriaceae bacterium | reverse complement strand
CCGTCGACACGTCCGACGGAGCCGTTCCATAGAAAACAAACGCCCCGCTCAGATCCTTGCGGTGCGCCGCGAACGCGAACGACTTCGACCCTCCCCAGCAGAAGCCTGCGACCGCAAGCTTGCCGTTCGATGCCGGCAGCTTCTTCCCGTAGTCCGCCGCTGCATCCAGGTCCGCCATCACGACATTTGGATCCAGCGCCGACACCGCCTTCACCGCCGCATCCTGGCCGGGGAAGTCGCTCGTCCCTCCGCCCTGCGGACCGAAGCCGCTCAGCAGATCGGGCTCGACCACGATGTATCCCTGCGCCGCCACCTCGTCGGCCATCTCCTTCGCCCAGTCCGTCAGTCCGAATATCTCGTGAATCATCACCACCACCGGCGTCTTCCCCTTCGCTTCGGGATAGACCACCAGCGCCTGCACCGTGCGCCCGTCATGCTTCAGCGCGACATATTCATGGTGCCGCGGCGACGCGTCGAGCCGCGTCTTCGCCCATTCCTGCGAATACATTGTGGTGGTTGCGCCCGCCAGAAACACCAGCGCGGCAAAACGGCTGAAGCGGAGAAGGCGTATCGTCATAGCCCAGCAGTCTAGCCGCGGAGCAATCCGACGCACAAGAGACGGCCAGCCGCTGACTAAGCCGCCTTTTTCGTCTCCCCGCTGGGCATCACCTGCAGCTTGCCCCGATTGGCCAGCGAATGCACATGGGTGAACTCGGCGCCCAGATAGAAGATCTGCGCCGAGTAGTAGACCCACACCACCAGCACCACCAGCGAGCCGGCCGCGCCGTAACCCGACCCCGGGCTCGCCTTGCCGAGATAAATCCCCAGCAGCCATTTGCCCAGCGTGAACAGAATCGCCGTGACCACCGCGCCGATGCGCACGTCACGCCAGTCCACCCGCGCAGCCGGCACATACTTCAGGATGCACGCGAACAGCACGGCAATACCGGCAAACGAGACCAGAGCATTGAACAATTCCAGAACCGCCGCCGGGATCGGCAGCAGCCCCGAAAAGTACGTCGAGATCGCCGTGAGCGCGGCGCTCACCAGCAGCGACACCAGCAGAATGAACCCCAGGCTCAGCACCATCCCGAACGTCAGAATCCGCTCCCGCACCATGCCCCACAAACCCGTAGCCGGCTTCGCTTCCGACTCCCAGATCGTGTTCAGCCCGGAGCGCAATTCCTGGAACACGCCCGACGCCCCCAGGAACAGGACAATGACGCCGATGATCGCCGAGAAAATCCCTGAACCGGCCTTGTGCCCATGCGCCAGGATCGTCGCCACTTCTTCTCTGGCTTGCGTCCCGATCATCGATTGCACCTTGGCGAGCAGGTGCGCCTCCGCCGCATTTTTGTTGAAAATCAGCGAAACGATGGCGAGTACCAGGATCACCAGCGGCGAGATGGAGCCGATCGTATAGAACGCCAGGGCGGCGCCCATGCGGGGGTCGTTGTGCTTGTTGAAGTCGCTGAAGCTGCTGCGGAACAGGGAAGCGAACCGTTTCACGTCCATACTGTCCTCCACAGCAGGCGCGAACTTTGCCCGGGAAATTACAAACCTGAGAATTAGACCCGGTGCCGGCAGCCCCCAGTTGCTTCGAGGGAAGGGATTCGGCGGCGCTCGAGCTTCCTCATGGAGCCCGACGCTGTCGCACGGACCCCGTCAAGTCGCTGCGCTTCAAGCCGCTTCTTCGCTCCCAATGACTTTGGAAATGTCCCTTTGCCGGCAGCTTTTTCCGTATCCGGCGTCCCGCGCCCCTGACCCATGTACAGTGACAGAAGGGAATTATTTACGCGTTCATGGACATCGTAGGAGTCGGACTCAACGCCACCGACACGGTTCTCCCCGTGCCTCATTACCCTCTCTCCGGATCTAAAGTTGAGATTCGTTCTGCCGAGCTTCTTCCCGGAGGCCAGGTCGCCACCGCCATGGTCGCCTGCCAGACCTGGGGTCTCGCCGCCCGCTACGTCGGCAAGCTCGGCGACGATCACGCCGCCCAGCTGCACTGTGAAGAATTCCGCAAGGCCGGAGTGGACGCCCGCATCGTCACCGCAACCGGCTGTGGCAGCAATCAGTCCTTCATCCTGGTCGAAAGCTCCGGCGAGCGCACCGTCCTCTGCAAGTGCGATCCACGCATCACGCTTCGCCCCGAAGAACTCCGCAAAGAGTGGATCACCGACGCGCGCGCCCTCCACGTCGACGGACACGACACCGAAGCCGCCCTCGCCGCCGCCACGTGGGCTCGCGAGGCCGGCATCCCCGTCGTCGCCGATCTCGACGAGACCTACCCAGGCGTCGAAGATCTCATCCGCAAGATTGACTACCTCATCGTCAGCCGCGATTTTCCGCTGCGCCTCATGCGCGACATCGATCTCAAGCGCGCGCT
>DASSKX010000310.1:0-5546 GCA_035689925.1 Acidobacteriaceae bacterium | reverse complement strand
GTGGGATTCATCCTGGATGCGTCGAGCCCGGAAGGCTGTCCCTCGAGCGCGGCCTTGCGACTGGCCTCGGTCAGGATTTCAGGGTAGGCGGTCGCGGCGATGATGGCGGCGCGGCGCTGCTGTTCATTGAGCGAGCGGACGAGATCGAGCGCGAGATCGTCTTCGCCTGCCAGGGTTCGAAGACCTTTGCGGGGCCCTTCCAGCACCTGCGCAGGATTGGCCCCGAAGAAGCTCGGCCCGTCGATGACGTTGCCATGCGCCACGGTGTAGTTCTGGCTGAAATGGTGGCCCTCAACGCGATAGCCCCACGCGTCGGTGTCTGACGGATCTCCAAAGATCGAGAAGTAGTACTTCTCCGGATTGCGAAGGTCGGCCGTATCGTGCTCGATGATCCTGAGCACGTCTTCAAGGCTCATGATGGTTACGGCTTTGATGTATCCGCTTTGGCTCAGGCCGGAAGCCAGCAGCGCACTCGCCAGGTGCTTCTGGTACGGCGACATCTCACGCAGAGGAAGCCCTTTGCGATCGCGGGGAATAAAGTGCCAGTTCCGGCGCTCGTCAGAGTTGAACGGAAACGTTGCTTTCGCTCGCTGGTTCGTCTCGAGCGCAGCCAGAAAACGCCTGGCAGACTCGGTCATGAGCGATGCGGCATGCGTGTGGCCGGGGGGCGCCTGTCCGGCCAGGCTGCTCCCCGAACCGATTAGGCCTGCAAGACCGAGAGCCGACGAGTACAGGAAGGTCCGTCTGTCGATACACATGGTCACCCCGCGAAATTGTCTTCATGCTGCGGGGGAACAATCGAACGACGCCCGCCCCGGGGACGGGTGCCCGCTTCAGGAGGTCCGCATTATAGCGTCATTCGGAAACGGTACGCGCCTGGGGCGCCCACTCAGGTCTGCACTCGGCCCGAGTGGTGCCCCGCGTCGCGAAATGCCTGCTGATCCTGGGCGGCAGCCTACTCCACCTGCGGATAGCTGAAGCTCGTGGCGAAGGTGCCGGTGTCATAGACGGCGCTGGTCCACGGCGCGGTCAACGTGAAGCCCACCACGCCACGGCAACTGCCGAAGTCGAGCGTAAACGTCGCACTCGCTGAACCGCTCGTCGGGATGTCGCCCAGCACTGCGGGGAACGCAGGTCCCGCGGTGATCTTCGGGGTGCAGGCGACGCCGGAGGTCTGCTTCAGCGTGAGCGAGTTGATCTGTGTTGCGTACGCCGGACCCACGTCGCCGTTCTGTGCCGTGATGGTGAAGAGGCGCACGTGCCCGGTGGTCCCCTCGGCCGTGGTCAGGTGGAAGGTCATGCCGGCGCCGGGCAGATGGGTCGGGTCGACGATGCCCCAGTAGGCCGGCTTGGCCTGTAGCTTCATGTCGAAGGGCAGCGGGTAATCCGTGCGCGCAACCGGGAAGCTGTCGAGCCAGGTGTCGTCGTCGGCCATGCCCCAGATGGTGACCGCGCCCAGTTCGTGGTCCTGCGCCTTCGCCCGGAAGAGATCGAAGTACGCCTTGTAGAGCCAGCCCTGCTCGGCGAGGATTGCAGGTGGGACGTTGTTGCCGTAGTTCGAGACGCGATCGCCTGCGTTGTAGACGCTCTCGTCCAGTTCCGTGACCTGCTGATCGATGCCGGGGAAGTTTTTCGCGACGGTATCGATGGCGTTGGCCATAGCCGCCGGAGACGGGTAGTTGATCGCGTTGTGCATCTCGTGTCCGACGCCATCGATCGGCACGCCTCGCGATTTCAGATCGCCGACGACCTTCACGAGACACGCGAGACGGTTCGTGTCGGCGGTGCTGTAGTCGTTGAGGAAGAGCTTCGCGTTCGGTGCGTACTGTCGCGCCGCCTTGAAGGCGATATCGAGGTATTCAGGGCCGAGCACGTTGTAGAACGGCCCGTGCAACAGGCAGTCCGGCTGTCTGGGATCGAGCGGCTCGTTCACCACATCCCAGGCGTACACCTTGTTGCCGAAGTGCTGCACCTCGGACTGGATGTGCTCCTGGATGTACCCAGTGACGAGAGCCTGATTCTGCGCCGAGTTCGTGCCGTCGCCGAATGCGTACGTCGGCGTCTGGCTGCCCCCAGCCCACACCAGATTGTGTCCGCGGATGCGGATGTTGTGGCACACAGCCTCGCCTACCTCTGCATCGGCAGGGCCCCAGTTAAAGGTGCCGAGCGAAGGCTCGATGGAGCTCCACTTCATCTCGTTGCCGGAGGTGATGCTGTTGAAGTGCATGGTCAGCAGCTTCTCGTGCGCTCCGGAGAGATCGGTGGAATCAATCGCCGCGCCGACCGGGAAGTCGCTGGCGTAGGTCTGGAAAATCGACGGGATATCCGTCTGAATGCTCACCGGCGGAACATAGGTCAGCTGGAAGTCATCGACGTAGAAGCTGACCAGATCCGTCGCGCCATTCGCGCCGACTGTCTGCAGATAGAGGCTGGCCTGGCCCGGATCGTAGTTGCTGCCCATGGTGTAGTTGTTCACGCTGATCTGGTGCCAGTTGCCGTCGGCCGGCACCGAGATGCCGGGATACGAAGTGATGCCCGGATAGCTCGTGTGCGTCTGATACGTCGTCTGCAGGCTCATGTTGACGGTGTGCGTGGAGCCGTCCGTCGGCTGGAGCCGCACCCAGACGCTGATGTTGTAGACCGAGCCGACGTACATCTTGTTGGCAACGGAGATCGACGGGCCATCCCAGTTCGCGATGCGGTTGGTCACGAGCAGGCTGTGGGCGCCGGAGTGCGCCGCGTCGGTGGCATTCGTCAGGACAGAGCTGCCGGAGCGCGACGTCCAGCCGTCCAGGCCGCCATCTTCAAAGGTGCTGCTGATGCCGGAGTTGTCCTGCTGGCTGGGATCGGGCGGAGCCGCCGTGAGCTGGTTGACGGTGACGTGGGCGAGGTAGAAGGAATCGGTCGCGCTGCTCGACTGCGCGTAGAGCACCAGGCTCGAGGGCGCTCCGGGCATATCGCTGAAGCTGAAGGTGCCCTGCACCTTCGTCCACGCTGTGTTCGACAGCGGGCTTGTGGTGGGACTGGAACTGGCAATGTTGCTGTAGGTCGTGCCGGCGCAGTCGGTGCGCTTCAGGGAGAGGGTCACGGTGGGATTGCTCGCGTCGGCGTTGGCGAGGAGCACGTAGGCCGTCACCTGGTACGTCGCGCCGGCGACCAGCCCGCTGACGCCCGCCAGGTCCACGCTCGGCCCTTGCCAGGTAGCAGTGCGATTGGTCGTCAGCAGCGCGTTCGCGTCGCCGGTGGGCTCCGGAACGGGCGCGGGCATGCTCTGCAACTGCACGGGGCCGAAGGGCTGCCAGCCGTCGGTGCTGCTGTTCGCAAAGGTGTACGCGACGATCGGCGTTCCGCCCGGCGGCGGAGCCGTCTGCGTGATGACGACGTCATCGAGATAGAAGGACTGCGTGCTCGTCGCGCCGACCAGCTGCGCGTAGAGAGTCAGGCCGGTTTCTGTGGTCGCGGGATCGAACTCGCCGCCGATCTGCGTCCATCCGCCCTCGGACACCGCCACCTGATACGGACCGGTCGTGTCGTAGCACGCGCCGTTGGCACAGGTAGGATCGGTGCGCTTCACGGTGAAGTTCGCGTTCGTCGCCGTTTCACCGGGCGTGAGCCTCACCCAGCCGGTGATGGTGTACTTCGCCCCGGCCTGCAAGACGCCCGTGAGGTCAATCGCGGGGCCGCCTGCGCCGCTCGAATTTGTGGTCGTCAGAAGGCTGTGCGTTCCTGAGTACGCTGCAGCCGTGCTGTTGACGGGCGTCGTCCCGATGAAGGCTTGCCAGCCCTGCGTCGTGCCGTCCTCGAAGTCATAGGTCTTCACAACCTGCGCGTGGGCGGCAGCAGCGCAAAAAATGGCCAGCGCAACGAACGCGCTGGCTGTCTTCAGGCTGGATGAGAAACATGAAAACCGGTGGCTTGCACTGGCAGGACGAAGCATGGGGTGCCTCCGTGGGGTCCCGCTTACTGAAGAGGCGTTCAAATTCAGTAAGTCGATTTACTACAGGCGACGCCGAATATAGCGGGAGCTTTTTACCGGTGTCAAGCAGGCGGGCTGTGAATAATTCGGAGGGCCAACGAAACAGGAGACTTGATCAGAAGGACTCGAGGATATCCGCCACCACCGCGCTGGCGAAGTCCGCAGCCAGGCGGCGGGTGGCCGCCGAATCTTCCTGGATGAAGCTGGCCAGGTCCTGCGTCTGCTCATACTGCTGGCGGAACAGGTACGACGGGTTCTGCCACAGGATCTTCCCCTCGCGGTCCCTGAGTTCGACGCTGGCGGTGATGGTGACCAGGTAACTCGAGGTCTGGCCGGTGATGTTGTCGTAGGTGAGCGGGATGATGTCGTAACGCGTGATGGTCCCGGTCAGCGTGGCGTCGGCATCCGGATCGTCGCCGGCGATCATGTGATACGCAGTGCGGCTGGTGAATTCGCGGATCACTGCACGCGTGAAGGCGGCCTGGGTGTGATAGGACTGCGTGTTGTTCCGGAACGAGGGGACGGCGACGGTATGCACCGTGTCCGGCAGATGCGCCGCGGAGCCGACCGGGCGGTAGTTGCATCCGCCGATGAAGAGGCACAGCGCGGCGGCCGGGACAGCAAAGCGCAGGATCATTCTGCACTATTCTCGCAGAGAAGCTGATTCTCACTTCCAGGAGGGTCAATGCCCCATCGTGAACGGCACCGCAGCGAGAGAATCGGATGGCTGCGTGCAGCCGTATTAGGAGCAGACGACGGCATCGTGTCGACTGCCAGTCTCATCGTTGGCGTGGCCGCCGCGGGTTCCGCACGTCACGAGATCCTTCTTTCCGGCATCGCCGGTCTGGTGGCCGGTGCCCTTTCCATGGCCGCAGGCGAATACGTCTCGGTCAGCTCGCAGGCCGATACGGAGCGCGCTGATCTGTCCACGGAAAAGAGGGAGTTGGCGACCCAGCGTCCGGCGGAAGAAAGAGAACTTGCGGAGATTTATGTGCAGCGCGGCCTCGATCCGGAACTGGCCCGGACTGTTGCCTTGCAGTTGATGGCGCATGACGCGCTGGGCGCTCACGCACGGGATGAGCTTGGTATTACGGAGCAGATGACCGCGCGTCCGCTGCAGGCTGCCGGCGCTTCGGCCGCGACATTCGCCGTTGGCGCGTTGCTGCCGCTGCTGGTAGTCGTTTTTGCGCCGCTGGGTCATCTGCCATACTCGGTTTCAGCCGTGTCGCTGGCGTGCCTGGCAGGACTCGGCGCAGTGGCTGCTCGAACCGGCGGCGCCTCGGCGTGGGCGGGCAGCGGCAGAGTCGCGCTTTGGGGCGCGCTCGCGATGGCAGCTACGGCAGGAATTGGAAAGCTGTTCGGCACAACGGTGTCTTAAGGACACCCGCACGCAACAGAAAAGGCAGCCCGCAGGCTGCCTTTTTCATTTTGGTTCGCCTGGCGATTATGCCGGCGAGGGGCTGCCTTCCGGGAGGCCGCCGGTGCGGCCCGGTTCGGGCTTGAGCACCTGCTGCACATCGGCAACGGCAGTTCCATTGCCGCCGCTCGGCTTGAGCGGAGGCAGGTCCTT
>DASSKX010000309.1:0-2565 GCA_035689925.1 Acidobacteriaceae bacterium | reverse complement strand
CCATCTGAGGAGAACGATGGCCATTGTCGCGGGTGTGGATTTTGGAACGCTTAGCGTTCGCGTCTCGATCATCGACAGCGAAAAGGGACGGCTGGGGACAGCGGTCGCGAGGTATCCGCTCCATCGCAAGCGCGAAGACCCGGACTACGCCACGCAATCCCACGCGGACCACATGCGCGCGCTGGCGGAGGCTACGCGTGAGGCTGTGAAGGCAGCGGGCATTCGCGGCGAAGAGGTCGCCGCCATTGCGCTCGACACGACCGGTTCCAGCGTTGTCCCAGTGGACGTGCAGATGCAGCCGCTCGACGAGTATTACCTGTGGTGCGATCACCGCGCCAAAGCAGAGGCGCAGGAGATTACTGCGCTGGCGCACAAGCAGGGACTCGAAGCCATCGAGTGGTGCGGCGGGGTGTATTCGCATGAGTGGGGATTTGCGAAGCTGCTGCACTGGCTGCGGCACAATCCTGAGAAGCGTGCGCGCCTGGCGTCGGCCTTTGAGCATTGCGACATGGTGGCAGCGACGCTGTGCGGCATTACGGATCCGCGGCAGGTGAAGCGCAGCGTGTGCGCGATGGGCCACAAGTGGATGTGGAATCCGAAGTGGGGCGGGCTGCCGGCGCAGTCGTTTCTGTCAGCGGTCGATCCGCTGCTGGACGGCATTCGCGAGAAGATGGCGGGGGACTACCAGACATCGGATCACCTGGCCGGGCGCCTGGAGGAAAACTGGGCGAGGGAACTGGGACTCAAGGCTGGGATTCCGGTCCCGGTGGGCGCGTTTGATGCGCACTGGGATGCACTGGGCGCGGGGTGCCGCGAAGGGGACGTTGTCAACGTGGTGGGCACGTCGACGTGCATCATGGCGATGGCGCATGAGAGCCGGCTGATCCCGGGCGTCTGTGGCGTCGTTCCGGGCAGCGTGCATCCGCAGTACACGGGGATTGAGGCGGGGTTGTCGGCGACGGGCGACATCTTCGAGGCGATTGCACGCCGGGCCGGAACGCAGGTCGCGGAGTTGTCGAAGGGGCTGGAGAAGTATCGGGCGGGACAGACGGGACTGCTGCGGCTCTCGTGGGATAACGGCGACCGCACGGTGCTCGTCAACGCCGAACTGGGGGGCGTCACGCTGGGATGGAATCTTGTGCATACGGCACAGGATGAGCTATTCGCGGCGATCGAAGGCACCGCGTTCCACACGCGGATCATTCTGGAGCGATTCGCCGAGTACGGCGTTCCCGTGGAGCGCGTGATCAATGGCGGCGGCGTGCCGCAGAATAACCCGGTGCTGAACCAGGTTTATGCGGATGTGCTGAACAAGCCGGTGCTGGTGCCGTCCAGCGTGCCGACGAGTCTGGGGTCGGGGATCTTTGCCATGCTGGCGGCGGGGGTGTTCCCGTCTGTGGAAGCGGCGCAGGAGAAGCTGTGCCCGGATTTCGCGGTCTTCAGCCCCAATCCGCAGGCCGCTGCGGTTTGCGAACGGCTGTATCAGCTGTATCGGGCGGTGTACTTTGCGCTGGGCACCCGCTCAGCCGAGCCGGCGGCGCTGGGGGGCATTCTCCCCGAATTGCGGAAGATCGCCGCCGAAGTGCAGGCAAGGGCCTGAAGGATATCGCTTCGGATCCACTGTGCATCTAACCGTGATCAACGATGAGGTGCAAGCGCGTGGCCGGACAGTGCGGATAACACGGCAGTATTAGCAACCATGCGCGATTTCTGCAACTTTAGTAACTGGCGTTTGGAAACGACAGAGGGAATTTTATTCCCTGCGGAAGGCAAAAAGTTCGTTGTACAACTTCGTCGTCGCCACGCTCGGATGCACCCTAAATCTGTATATCTCTAATACGGATCGAGTTAGCAAAAATGCACGAGAGTAACATGGGTCATCAAAAAAATGGTGACGGACGTGCAAATATGGGGTACGCTCTCATCCTGGCTTAGAAAAAAGTGAACGGAGCGGCAGCTCAACGCCGAGAAGTACCGCTCCGCACCTGATCTTCGAGAACGCAGCTCTTCGTTCAACTCGAGGCGGGACTGCTCTCTGCGGGTGAAGCATCCGAATGCTTTTTTTGAGGTCGTGTAAGTGCGGAAGACAATGTTTGCCCCCCCCTGCGGTCAAGCTTATCCACAGACTGCGGTTTCACCTCGCAGCAAGGCCCTGCTGGCGAAGGGTCTTTTCCCGATCAGAACTGCGCGTGCGACGAGGAGTGGTTTTGAATCGGTTCTTTTCCTGCAGCTCGTAGTGGCTTTCGCCGTATGTCTCACCAGTATTGGCTGTGGAGTCACCGTCGCAGGCGGCACCTCGAAAACGGCAGCCGTCGGCGCGCTCTCCCTTTCCACGTCCTCAGTGTCGTTTGGATCGGTTAGCGTTGGGAACAGCGCGGCAGACACGGTGGTCATGACAAATACCGGATCGGCGCCGCTGCAGGTTTCGCAGATTCAGGTATCGGGCGCGTCCTTCTCGGTAGTCGGTTCGGCAAACGCACCAATGACGCTCGCCGCCGGGGCCTCCTCCACCCTGACGGTGGCGTTTACTCCGAAATCGGCGGGGACGGTGTCCGGCAGCCTGTC
>DASSKX010000308.1:0-4832 GCA_035689925.1 Acidobacteriaceae bacterium | reverse complement strand
CCCGCGCCATCAAGCTCTACAACGCCGGCAGCTTCTTCGATCGCCGCGCCATCCCGCCCACCGACTACCCGGCCATCGCCGCCCGCGTCCGCTCGTTCGAGCGCGTCATCGTCGAATGCCACCCCGCGCTCGTCAACGACGCCGTCCTCGGCTTCCGCGATCTTCTCGGCACAGCGCAACTCGAAGTCGCCATGGGCCTCGAAACCGCCCATCCCGCCGTTCTCGAGAAGCTGAACAAGCGCGTCACCCTCGATCAATTCCGCGCCGCCGCCGCATTTCTCCGCAGCCACAACATCCCGCTTCGGGTTTTCATCCTCGTGCAGCCCCCCTTCATGCTCGCTGAAGAATCCCTCCACTGGGCCGAACGCTCCCTCGACTTCGCCTTCGACTGCGAAGCCACCGCCGTCACCCTGATCCCCACCCGCGGCGGCAACGGAGCCATGGAGGCCCTCGCCGCCTCCGGCGACTTCACCCCGCCGTCACTCGCGACCCTCGAATCCGCCCTCGACTACGGACTCACCCAACGCCGCGGCTGCGTCTTCACCGACCTCTGGGACCTCCCCCGCCCCATCGACTGCCCCCACTGCCGCGCAGCCCGCGTCGACCGGCTGCGCGCCATCAATCTGTCGCAGGCCCTGGCTCCGCCCATTCCCTGCGCCGCCTGCGGAGGAAGCGCGTGAACGGAGCGCCCGAACTCTACGACCTCGCCATCGTCGGCTCCGGATTCGCCGGATCGCTCGCCGCCATGATCGGCCGCCGCCTCGGCCTCTCCGTCGTGCTCCTCGAGCGCGGCCGCCACCCGCGCATCATGATCGGCGAATCCTCCACGCCGCTCTCGAATCTCCTCCTCGA
The DNA here is from genome assembly GCA_035689925.1 of Acidobacteriaceae bacterium. Lineage (GTDB taxonomy): Bacteria > Acidobacteriota > Terriglobia > Terriglobales > Acidobacteriaceae > Palsa-343. The sequence continues at coordinate 3,980 of DASSKX010000308.1, read as the reverse complement.
AGAGCTCACCACGCGCTATCGCCTCCCGCAGATCCGCCCTATGTCCAAGTGGGGATCGTGGCAGCGCGCGCATCCCGAGATCGCCTGCGGCCTCAAGCGCGGATTCACCTTCTACCACCACTCCCTTGCCCACCCCGGCCCCGCAACCTACCCCGAGCGCGAGCGCCAGTTGCTCGTCGCCGCCAGCCCCCACGACGACATCGCCGACACCCACTGGTTCCGCTCCGACTTCGATCAGTTCCTCGTGGAGGCCGCCGTCAAAGCCGGCGCCGACTACTACGACCAGATCCACCTCAAGCGCTTCACCGACTGCGGCTCGCACGTGCTGCTCGAAGGTTGCCGCAAAGAGCCTCCGCCGGAGCCGCCTTACCCCCCGCGCCCCTGCGCTTTTCGCGCCCGCTTCGTCATCGACGCCACCGGCCCGCGCGGCTTCTTATTTCACGCGCTCAAGCTCGCCGAACTCCCACTGCCTGGCATGCCGCCCACCCAGGCGCTCTACAGCCACTTCTGCGGAGTCGCCCGCCTGGCCGATGCGCAGAAGACAACAGACCCCTCCCCCTACCCGCCCGATGATGCTGCCGTCCACCACATCTTCCCCGGCGGCTGGATCTGGGTCCTCCGCTTCAATAACGGCTACACCTCCGCCGGAGCCGCCCTCACCGACGAAACCGCCGCACGCTTCGGGCTCAGCCACGCCGCCGGCGGAGCCGACGCGCAGCCCCGCTACGCTGCCGCCTGGAATCAGCTGCTCGCGCAAATCCCGGTACTCCAGGCGCAGTTCTCCCGCGCCCGTCTGCCGCGCACCACGTATCCCTTCACCCACATTCCGCGCCTCAGCTTCCGCGCCGCGCAAACCGTCGGCCACCGCTGGGCGATGCTGCCCTCCGCCGCCGGCTTCGTCGACCCCCTGCTCTCCACCGGATTCCCGCTGGCGCTCCTCGGGCTCCAGCGCCTCGCGGCCATCCTCGAACCTGGCCTCGACGATCCTGACCTCGACGATCGCCTCGCCACCTACGCCGCGCAGACCGACGCCGACCTGCTCGCCGCCACGCGCCTGATCGCCGCGCTCTACGCCACGATGGACAACTTCCCGGCCTTCACGGCCCTCACCATGCTCTACTTCGCCGCCGTCAGCTACTCAGAAGCCGCGCGCCGCCTCGGCAAACCAGACCTCGCCGGATCCTTCCTGCTCCACGACCATCCGCACTTCGGCCCCGCCATGCGTCACCTGCTCGATCAGGCCGCCACCATCCGCACGCCCGAACAGGCCGCACACCTCGCCGAACAAGTCCGCCGCGCCATCGAGCCCATCAACGTCGCCGGACTCGCCGACTCCGCCCGCCACAACTGGTACCCCCTCCTCGCCGACGACCTGCTCATCAACGCAGACAAACTCCATGCCTCGCGCACGGACATCGAAGCGATGTTCGACCGCTGCGGCTTTCGCCAAAATTCAGTTGTGAGTTGAAAAGGCGCGACGCGGGTATGCCCGGACGGCCAGTCCCGCGAAGCGCCGATTGCCTGGACGGCCAGTCCTAGCCCCCGATGTGCACCATGCTCCGCGACGGCTTCAGGAACCCCGGCTCCCCAATATGGTGCCGCGCTTCCTTCTGATCCACGGTGTGCCGGATGAACGCCTCCAGCTCCGCATCGCTGCCGCCCCGCCGCATCACGCCATACAGGTCGTGCTCCATCTGCGAGAAGAGACACGTCCGAATCTTCCCGTCCGACGTGAGCCGCACCCGGCTGCAGTGGCCGCAGAAGGCCTGCGTCACCGGAGCGATGATCCCAATCTCGCCCACGCCGTCGTCGAACGTGTACCGCACCGCCGTCTCGCTCGCCGCATTCGGCTCCAGCGCCACCACCGGTCGAAAGCTCGCAAGCGCCGCCAGAATCTCCCTCAGGGACACCACCGACTCCGGCGTCCACACCCGATCCTCTTCCAGCGGCATGAACTCGATGAAGCGCACAATCACGCCTTCGTCGCGCGAGAACTGCGCAAACGGGACGATCTGGTCCTCATTGAAGCCGCGCAGCAGCACGCAGTTCACCTTCACCGGATCGAGCCCCGCCCGCTTGGCCGCCCGCACGCCCGCGAGCACGCGCTCGTAGCTGCCCGGTACCCGCGTGATCCGCGCAAACTTCTCCGGGTCAACCGCGTCCATGCTCACCGTGATCCGGCTCAGCCCCGCCTCGCGCAGCGGCTCCGCCAGCCCCTCCAGCAGATGCCCATTCGTTGTCAGCGCAATATCCAGCGGAGCGCCGCTGATCGTGCGCATCCGGCTCAGTTCGCGGACCATCTCCAGCAGCCCGCGCCGCAGCAGCGGTTCGCCGCCGGTCAGCCGCACCTTCTCGATGCCCAGTCCGACGAAAACCCGCGTCATGCGCAGGTAGTCCTCGATGGGCAGCTCAGCGTAGATCGCCCCCTCATTGCCCGTGCGGCAATACACGCATTTGTAGTTGCAGCGGTCGGTAATCGAGATGCGCAGGTCCGTGATGGCCCGCCCGTGCCGGTCCCGCAGGATCTGCGAGACAGCAGCTGGCTCAGTCTGCGGGCTGGGGATCACGAAAGGCAGCATGGGCTCAACTTTATTCGATGGCGCGCCCCATGCGCCAGTTTCAAAGCTTGTGCCTCAGTGCACCTTTTCCCCGTCCGGCGGCCGATGTGCCGGCCAGGCATAAAAGCGCTTGTTGCAAACCAGGCAGCGGTAGGGCCGCAAGCCAAACAACCGCAAGGGCAAATCGATCCTGCGGCGATGGGAGCGACGCACCGTATCGTCGTCTTTACATTTCGGACAGCGCACGCTTTCCCTCGTCATGAGAGTTGCCAAACCGGTCAGCCGCGGACGTGCGCTGCGGCAAGCGGTCAGAACCCCGGACGAGTCCAGGCGGTCACAATCCCGGAGGCTTCTGGCGTGAGCAGGTGAAACCCGGTGCGCACACAGCATACGTCAACGGGCATGCTTTGCGACCAGTTTTGCTGCAGCCCGTCTAATTTTGCCGCCCTGCGCGCGGTTACATGCCGTCGTAATTCGGCCCGCCGCCCCCCTCCGGCGGCACCCAGGTGATGATCTGGTACGGGTCCATGATGTCGCACGTCTTGCAGTGCACACAGTTCGTGAAGTTGATCCGCAACTCCTTGCCCTGCATCGTCACGCCGCCATCCGTGGTCGTCTCCGCATCGACCATCTCGTAGACGGCCGCCGGACAGAAGTACTGGCAGGGGCTCCCGTACTCCCGCACGCACCGGCTGGTGCAGATATTCAGGTCCTCGACAATCAGGTGCACCGGCTGGTCCTCGTCATGCCGCGTGCCGGAGTGGTAGACGTCCGTGAGCCGGTCAAAGGTTAGTTTCCCGTCGCCCTTCGCGTTGAACGTGATCGGCACCCGATCCGCATCCACCGGCCCCATCGCGTCCAGCTTTTGCATGCGCGTGTACCCGGCCTTGTTCTTCGAATCCGGCCCCAGATTCGCCCCCCGCATCACCTGCTGCAGCCCCGCCTTCACTATCGCTTCCAGCAGCCCGTGCTCAAACGCCTGATGGAAGTTCCTCACCGGCCACAGCTCCTCGCGAATCCAGCTGCGGTCCACGGAAGCCTTGTATTCACTCAGAGTGTCGGCCGACGCATTGCCGCTCAGCAGCGCGTCGAAGGCCGCCTCCGCCGCCAGCATCCCGCTCTTCATCGCCAGGTGAATGCCCTTCAGCCGCTGCGAATTCAGAAAGCTCGCGGCATCTCCCAGCAGCATCCAGCCATTCCCGTAAATCCGCGGCATCGTCAGCCATCCGCCGTAGGGCAGCGTCTTCGCGCCATAGCGAACCATCTTGCCGCCCTCCAGAATCTGCCGCGCAAACTTGTGCTCCTTGAAGCTCTGAAACGCATGATGCGGATCGATGCGCGGATCCTGATAATCCAGCCCCGTCACATAACCGACAGAAATCAGCGTGTCGCTGATCCCGTACACCCACGCCCCGCCGTACT
>DASSKX010000307.1:0-4827 GCA_035689925.1 Acidobacteriaceae bacterium | reverse complement strand
GCGCCTGGCTGTCCGCGGCGACTGATCCTGACCCGGGGTTGTCCTGCGCGGCGGGCCACCCCAGGTCATGCATCGACCGTTCGCCGGTGACAGACAAAATCCGCTACAGAACCGAAGCGTCCCATCTTCCGCCGTTAGGTGGTGTGAGGAATGGGACGCCCGGCATTTCAGATCAGGACGAGCGGCGATTTTCGTGGAGAACAGCTACCACAGGACGGCTGTTCGTGAGGCTCACAAAGAACCTGCGCAGTCTGACCCAATGGAGGACGCAGACCCGTCCAGAAGGTCCCAGCGTTTTCAGTAGTGCCTTCATTGGCCGGTTGGCCGGCACGTCGGACAGAACGCCTCCGCGCCGACGAAATGGACGAGTGGCCGACAAATCCCCCGGAACCACAAGCGCTGGCGAAGTGCCGCTATCGCGCTTTGACTTTCAAATCATGAACTGACGCCAAACCCATCCACCCCAATGCACCAACTGCCTTCTACGCGGCGCCGTCCTGCCGCACGGCTGGATACACACCGGCTGCACCGTGTTTCGAATCGACGTAACAGGGGCGCCCCTCAAACGAAAAGGGGAGGCGAGTGCGCAGCGTGATAGCGATGAGCTTCGCGAACGCCTGGTTCCGCTCCACATCGAGATCCGAAGGCGTATGCGGGCGCTTGAAGTGACAGGCCAGAGACGCAATCACCGTGTCTCCGTCCATCACCGGGACAGAAAATCCCGCCCGGATCGGCGAATTCTCGGCGCCCGCGCGGCCCTGCGCGAACAACGGATCGGACAGCATGTCGGCGACGATCCATGCGCGCTTGTGTTCCACAGCGCGACCGCAGCACTGAGCGCCCACCTGCACATTTCCAATTCCCTGGATGTACTCGACCGGCAGCCGGTAAACGAGATACGGCCGCAACACCGCACCGTCAACCACGAACAGCGTTGCCCCGTCCGCGTCGGCCATGTCGCAGGCGACGCCCAGCATTTTGCCGAGGTACTCGTCGGTCATAGCCGGGATTGTAGCAAAACCACGCAGGTGCCGTTGCGCTCAGAAAGTCGCACGCCCGGCAGCTCTGTTCGGGTCATCCAACCGGCTTGTTAATCGCGGATCCTTCGCCCTCCTGCAAGCGAACAGGAATCACTCCGGCACACCTATGGAGACCCACCGAGATGCGCCCGGAGAAAGCGCATGGCCTGCTGCGTCGCGTCCAGGTCGTCTGCGCCTTCGAAGCCGTGGCCGGCAGAGCGGTAACTAATGTATTCGAAATTTTTGTGCGCCTTCTCGAGCGATTGATGCAGCGCAGTGGCCTCATCGTAATCGGGATCGTGCTCGCCATAGAGCGCCAGCACCGGCACCTGAATCCGATCGACGAGGTTGATCGGAGAAAGAGATCGGTAAACCTCCGGCTTCTGCTCCGGAGAACCACCGAGCAGCGCGTTCAGCAGCGGACGGCTTGCCGGGTTGTGCCGGTAATAGGCAGTCAGGTCCGACTGCCCGTAAAAGTCCACTGCGGCCGCGACAAGATCCGGCATGGTCGTAATGGCGCGCAGCGTGAGGAACCCGCCGAAGCTAAAACCGACCAGCGCAACGCGTGACGGATCCACTGCACCCACAGTTCGCAGATACGCAGCTGCAGCAGCAACGTCGGGTAGGGGATCGGGCTGGCCTGGGTGCTCAACCTGTTCGCCAAAGCCGACACTCCCACGGAAATTCGGAGCAAGAACGACAAACCCGTTCTCGACGAAGTACTGGATCGTGGGCTCAAACTGATTCGGCATCGATCCCGTACCGGGCACTCCGCCGTGCAGCCACAGGATCGCCGGATGCTTCCCCTCAGCGTTGCTAGGCAGATAGAGCCAACTCGGAATGGCGAGGTCGCCGCTCTTGACGTACACCAGGTGCGCCGCCGCAAAGGTTCTGGCGGAAGCGATCTGCGACCGATGTCCGTTGGCGAGCGTCAGAACTTCAATCGTCGCCGGATGCGCCGTGTCGGTGAACGAATATGCGATGCGTTCCCCGTCGGGGGCCCAGCGCGGGTGCGTCACGGAGCCGGGCACCGCGATCGTGCGCTCCACGCGATCTTCGTCAACGGCCAGCAGCACGGGGTTGAGCGCGCCTTGTTCCACCGCCGTCGTCAACAGCAGCTTCCCGTCCGACGACCACTCCAGCGACGGTCTGCCGAGTGCGGGGAGAGACAGCGCGAGGCACTGCAGGGTTTTCGCGGCTCCGCCGTCCACCGGCCTCACTGCGATCCTGCAATGTGCGCCCAGAAGCATGGACTCGCAGACGTAATAGGCGATCCGCTTTCCGTCCGGCGACCACGCCGGCGATAATCCGTCTGCGAAAACAACGGAATCGCCGCCGCCGCTGCTCATGATCGCAACGCGCGGCCCCGGAAACGCGGTATAGGCAATCCGTTTTCCGTCCGGGGACCAGACCGCGTCCAGCTCGGCGCCTCCCGAGGACGTCAGCTTGCGGGCGTGCTGCCCGGCAGCATCACTTACCCAGAGATGAAGCCCTCCGCGTCCCAGGACCGCGGCCACGTCGTACCATGCCCGGCGCCGGCCCGAGCTGAACGCGAGGGACTTGCCGTCTGGCGACCAGGCCCCTAACCCGGCATCCTCGAGGAACTCACTGCCCTTCGACTCGCCTGCACGAGCGGTCCACAAACTCCCCCGCGCACCCGATGCCTGGCTGTAGAGAAGGTTCCTTCCATCCCGCGACCAGTTCGGAGCGAAGTCCTGAGCGGCCTGGCTGAAGGGAGCATACGAAGGAACCGAAGAAGTATCGGGATGGCGGTCCCCGCGACAGGCGGCGAGCGAAAGCACGACGATGCCCATCACGGCCGCCGCTCCAGCACGGAGAATTGGCCGCGCCGCCACCGCGCCGAAAACGGCAAACCGTCTGTCCATAGGCGACCTCAGAGCAAGCCATTATGCCGCCCAGCCAGCCAACCCGGCAAAGAAAAAGCGGCAGGATGCAACATCCCGCCGCTTCGCTTCTTCTTTTGCAGATTCAGATACTCCGAACGTTGACGCGATCCGCCACCCGCCCCTCAGGCGTGCTGCGGCTCCGGCTGCGGAGCCTGCTTCTGCGTGGCGCCCCGTTGTACCCGCAGGTTGGCCAGCGCGTAGTCGACATAGCGCGGCTCCATCTGCGGAACCTGCTCCATGAAGCGGCACGTCGCGACCACCTGATCGACGATGAACTTCGGCTGATACGCCGCCAGTTCCAGGCCCTTTTCGATCTCAATCCTGTAGATGATCGCGTCGATCTCGTCGGTCGAAACGGTGAGTCCCACCTTGCCGCACTCCGTCTGGAAGATGCGGCGGAAGGAGTCAACACTCGGCGCGCCCACTTCGATCTTGTACGGCAGGCGCCGCAGAAACGCCGGGTCCATCAGATCTTCCGGCTCAATATTCGTCGAGAAGATCACCAGCTCTTCAAACGGAATGCTGAAGCTCTTGCCGGTGTGCAGCTTCAGATAATCGATACGGTTTTCCAGCGGCACGATCCACCGGTTCAGCAGCGCCGTCGGGCTGACGATCTGCCGCCCAAAGTCGTCGATGATGAAGCACCCGCCCAGCGCCTTGATATGCAGCGGCGCCTCGTAATAATGGCCGACCGGGTTGTAGAGCAGGTCCAGCATTTCGAGCGTCAGCTCGCCGCCGGCCACCAGAAACGGTCTGCGGCAGGGAACCCAGCGCGCGTCGGGAATATCGTGGCGCACTCCCGGCAATCCTCCAGCGGCGAGGCCGGCGGGATCGACAGCGTTGTGAATCGCCGGATCGAAGACGCGAATGATCTGCCCTTCGACGGCGACCGCGTACGGCACATAGATAATGTCGCTGAACACGCTCGCCAGGCAGCGCGCGATCGAGGTCTTGCCGTTTCCTGGCGGCCCATAGAGCAGCATGGCGCGGCCCGAGTTCAGCCCCGGCCCGCACTTCTCGATCAGAGCGTCGTCAAACGTGAGCGAGCCGATCGATTTGCGGATGCGATCGAAGTTGATCACTTCGTTGGTGAGCTTCTGGTGCATCACCTGGTCGTTGAACTGCTCCAGCGGCACAGGCGCCGGACCCACATAGCCCACCTGCGCCAGCGCGTCGATCGCCCAGCGCCTCCCCGCGTCCGTAAAGTCGTAGCTGGCGCCGCCGATGCTGTCCGCCCCGCGCACGCCCAGCGACTGCAGCAGCTTGCGATCCACCGCCATCTGCACCAGTTCCGACACCATGCGCAAGGGCAGCGTGATGGCCTCGGAGATCTGGCGGATCGTCTGCAAACGCGCAGAATAGATGAGCTTCATCATCAGGCCCATCAGATCGACCGAGTCGATCCCCGTGGCAGCAATGTCGGCAGGCTCGATGGGGAAGTGATGCAGAAACGCATCCAGCGCATTCTGCGTCAGCGCGCCAATGGCGACCAGATTCTCGCCCAGCCGTCCGCCCTGGCTGATCTGGCGTTCGAGCGCCTTCGACACGTCCTCGACCGTCACCAGCCTGGCCTGGACGAGCAAATCTCCTAACTGCAATCGCGTAGCGATGACGTCCTCCTGAAACCGCTTTCCCTCTCCGGCAGTGGACTGCGCAGCAACCCGCTCCATGCGGATTACCAGGCCGAGGACAAGTCACCGGGAGGGAACAGACCCGTGCAGGACGAGGGCCTCGGCAGAATCAGCAATCGGCTCCGCTGGCGCATCGTTGCCCGAACCGCCGATGGTGCGCGCGACTCACAAATCGCCGTCTCCCACCGCATTCGCCACAACACCAGTTACAAATGGCAGCAATCCGCCATTCCCAGCAGCCGTAACCAGCATATAGGGATTAGACCCTGC
>DASSKX010000306.1:0-3224 GCA_035689925.1 Acidobacteriaceae bacterium | reverse complement strand
TGAGCTACATTCGCGCTTTCCCCTTTTCGAAGCTGAAGATCGATCAGTCGTTCGTCCGCTCCATCCTGGTGACCGCGCGCGATGCCGCTCTCACCCGGGCCCTGATCAACCTCGCATCCGGCTTACAGATGGAGGTGGTCGCCGAATGCGTCGAGACCGCAGATCAGGCGCTCCGGCTCCAGTCTCTCGGCTGCAAGGTGGTTCAGGGCTATCTGTTCAGCCGCCCTGTCACCCCCGAGGCACTGGAGGAACGGTTCCTTCAGGCTTCGTCCGACGCCGGCCCTCTGCTCGCTGCGTCTGCGGCTGTGGAGGCGAAGGCCACCGCCTGCTGAGTGGCTCAACGCCTGCTCAACGAGAAGAGGGCGATTGGCCCGTCCATGCGGCACAATCGAGCCTCTGCCGCCCACTCATAACCCCGTCGTCACCCCATGCCCTTCTCAGGGCTCCCTGTCCTATAATCCTTGCCACCATGTCCGCCACTGCAGCGCCGCTCAGCTACGTGCTGGTCGATGGCTCCACTCGTCGCACGGGCAGCATCACGCATTCGCCCTTCACCATCGGCCGCCTGCCCGAAAACGACATCGTCCTGGCGCATCCCTATGTCTCGCGGCGGCATGCAGAAATCGTGGTCACCGACGACGGCTGCTTCGTCGTCGATCAGGGCAGCCGGCACGGCACCTTCGTCAACGGCAAGCAGATCAGCGCCCGCCATCTGCTGGGCGACGACGACACCGTCCAGTTCGGCGCCGCCGACGGGCCCGCGCTGCGCCTCGGCACCGAACAGGCCCTCGGGTCCACGATCCGCGACATCATCAGCCACATCCCGGAAATCGGCGCCTCCGGCACGGCGCTCGAAAAGCTGAACTGGTTCTTCGAGTCGGCCCGCAAGCTGAAGACCTCCGGCGCCATCGATCAGATCCTCGCCGCCCTGGTCGACACCACGCTCCAGCTGACAAAGTTCGAGCGCGGCTACGTCTTTCTCCGCAACGAAGCCGGCGAACTCAAGCTCGCGCTGGGCCGCGACGACCACGGCGACGCCCTCACCGACGAGGCCACCCTCTCGCACGGCGCCATTCGCCAGGCCGTCAACAACTCCAGCGAATACATCCTGACGGACACGCTGAGCGCCGACCCGGAAGCCCGATCCGCCTCAATCGTCGCCCACAGCATCCGCTCGGTCATCTGCATCCCGCTGCGCAAGCACCGCCAGGGCGGCGCCGGCAACACCGACCTGCTCGGCCTGCTCTATCTCGACAGCCGCCTCAAACCCGGCAGCCTGACCCAGATCGATAACGACCTGCTCAGCACCATCTCGACCGACGCCGCCGCCCTCATCGATAACGCGCAACTCGCCATTGCCGAAGAGCGCGAGCGCCGCTACCGCGAAGAGCTGAACATCGCCGCCGAAATTCAGCGCAGCCTGATGACCACGCGCCTGCCCACCCTCTCCTGGGCGCAGGTGTCCGCGCGCTCCGTCGCATGCCGCGAGGTCGGAGGCGACTTCTTCGACGTCATCGAGAACGACGACTCCGTCGCCATGATCGTCGCCGACATCTCCGGCAAGGGAATCTCTGCCGCGATCCTCGCCTCCACGCTGCAAGGCCTCATCTATGCGCAGCTGGCCTCGCGCCAGCCGCTGCAGACCATCGCCGAAATCGTCAACCGCTACATCTGCAGCAAGAACATCGAGAAGTACGCCACGATGTGCATTCTGCGCCTCACGCCGGACGGCACCCTCGACTACATCAACTGCGGACACATTCCGCCCTTCGTCTACTGCAGCGGCTGCACGCGCCTCACCGAGTCCAACCTGCCCGTCGGCCTGATTGAAGACGCGCTCTACCATTCCGGATCGCTGCGCCTCAACCCCGGCTCGCGCGTGTTAATCGTAACCGACGGTGTTACAGAATCGCAGCTGCCCGACGGCGACTTCTACGGGGAAGAGCCACTCACCACCCCGGCCATGGCTGCAGCCTCTCTCGATGACATCTGCCGCGATTTGCAGGCCGCCTGCGGCTCCCTGGCCGCGGACGACGACTGCACGCTGCTCGACGTGCGCTACATGGGATAGGCGGCCGCCCCGACCGGATACGATATTCATAGACCGCCTCAGACTCAGCTCACCTCATCGCGGCCGGAACTTTCTGCTTCCAGGCCAAGCGGGTGTGCTGCAATGGAAGGCGTGCCTCCCGCAGAAGAATCCATGCAATCCGCTCACGAGGACTGGTCCCAGCTTGCTGCTGAGCATTCGGCCTCCGTCCTGTTGCGGACGGCGCGCCCCGATCCGGACAACCAGTGCAGCTTTCTCTTCATGGATCCGCTGCAAATCATCTCCACCAGCGAACTCGATGAGATCCCCGCCGTCTTTGAATCCACGGAGAACGCGTTGCGTGCTGGATACTGGGTCGCGGGTTTTCTCAGCTATGAAGCCGGATACCACTTTGAGCCGCGCGCCGCGAATTCTCCCGCAGCCCACGACATCTCCGGCGGTGTTCCTCTTGCATGGTTTGGCGTCTATCGGGAACCGCTGGTCCGCAACGAGCACGACGGTGCGTGGACCGATTCGGCGACGAGGAACGATGAAGCAGATCAAGCCGCACACCTCACGATCGATATCGCGATACAGGCGTATCGCGAGCGCATCCGGAAGATCCGGCGGCTGATCGAGGCCGGTGATTTGTATCAGGCGAACTTCACGGTCAAGGGCAGCCTCACCTGCAACGAGCCCCCCGCGGCGTTATTTGAAAAGATCATGGCGAGCCAGCCGGTGGCCTACGGCGCTCTGATCCACACGGGGGACGCGCATATCCTCTCCGCTTCGCCGGAGTTATTTTTTCGCAGGCATGCTGACTGCCTGACCGTCCGTCCGATGAAGGGAACTGCGCCACGTGGACGCGACCTCGAAGAAGATGCGCGCATGTCTGCGTGGCTGGCTGCGGACGAGAAGAATCGCGCAGAAAACGTGATGATTGTCGACCTGATGCGCAATGACCTGGGACGCATCTGCAAGTTTGGCACTGTCGAAGTTACAGAGTTGTTTGCGGTCGAACGCTATCCGGATCTGCTGCAGATGACGTCCACCGTACGCGGCGAGTTGAAGAAGCAGACGACGTACTACGAAATCTTCCGCAGCCTTTTTCCGTGTGGCTCGATCACGGGCGCGCCGAAGGTGCGAACCATGCAGGCCATTCGCGAGCTGGAAGGGGAGCCGCGCGGGATTGCGT
>DASSKX010000305.1:0-5646 GCA_035689925.1 Acidobacteriaceae bacterium | reverse complement strand
CGAACCCGAAGGCCCTGCTGCACCTGATGGCCGACTCGCGCCCCTGGGATGGCGTCGGCGAAACCGAATTCGCCCGGGGCGCATGCTGGATGGCAGCCATCGATACCTTCGCACGAGGATGAGATCAGTATGACTCTTCTGATTGGCGCTCTGACTCTCGGATTGATTCTTGCTCTGCTGGCGCTTGGCGTGTACGTGAGCTTCAGGATCTTCGATATTCCCGACATGACCGCCGAGGGCGCCGTCACGCTCGGCGCATCTCTGGCCGCCATCATGATGGTCAGGGGCTTCAACCCGTTTGTCGCGACAGCGGCTGCCACTCTCGCCGGATCCGCCGCCGGCGCCGTGACCGGGGTGCTCGCCACGAAATGCAGGATCAACCCGCTGCTCAGCGGAATCCTGGTGATGACCGCGCTGTACAGCGTGAATCTCCACGTCATGGGCAAGAGCAATGTTCCGCTGCTCGAGACCACGACGCTGTCCACCTATGCCGAGCATTTCGGAACGCGTGTGTTCGGCGCAACGGAGAACCTGAACGTCGCTGGATGGGCGGTCAGCACGAGGGATGCTTCGACGCTGCTGGCCATCCTTTTGTTGACGAGCGTGATCTGCCTGCTCCTGTATTACTTCTTCCGGACGAGCCTCGGTACCGCGATGCGCGCCACGGGCGATAACCCGCACATGATTCGCGCGCTCGGGGTCAGCGTGGATTCCGCAACGATCTTTGGGCTGGCGATGTCGAACGGGCTCGTCGGGCTCTGTGGCGCTCTGATCGCGCAGTACCAGGGATTCGCCGATGTGCAAATGGGCGTGGGCATGGTTGTGCTGGGGATTGCCAGCGTGATCATCGGAGAGTCGCTGGTGGGCACGCGAGCCGTCGGGCTGCTGATTACCGGAACGGTGATGGGGTCGGTACTGTTCCGGCTTCTCGTAGCGATCGCGCTGCGCTGGGGGCTGGATCCGAACGATCTCAAGCTCATCACGGCAGCGTTTGTTTTCGCGGCGCTGGTGATGCCTGGATTGGCGCGGCGCATCCGGTTTCGGAGACCACCCGTGGTCAGAACGGCCGATGCCTATGCTGGAGATTGAGCACATCTCGAAGACGTTCAACCCCGGCACGCAAAGCGAGGTGCGCGCGCTGTGCGATGTCTCCCTGACCGTGCCGGCCGGATCTTTCCTGGTCGTGCTGGGCACCAATGGGTCCGGCAAATCCACTTTGCTGAATGCCGTCGCGGGGACGTTCATGGTCGACTCCGGCACGATCACGCTCGCAGGACATCGAATCACGAACTGGCCGGAGCATCGCCGTGCACGGCTGATCGGGCGCGTCTTTCAGGACCCGTTTCGCGGCACAGCGCCGACGATGTCGATCGCCGAAAACCTTGTGCTTGCGTCGCAGCGCGGCCGGCGGCGTGGGCTGGGTTTGGCTGTTACACGGCGCTCGATGAGCGAGCTGCGCGATCGCATCCGCCCGCTCAACATGGGGCTGGAAGACCGCCTGCACAATCCGATCGGCAGCCTCTCCGGCGGCCAGCGACAGGCGCTCACGCTGCTGATGGCTTCGTGGCTGAAGCCTGAGCTGCTGCTGCTCGATGAGCACACCGCCGCGCTCGATCCCAAAACGGCGGATCAGGTGATCCGGCTGACGCACGACATTATTGAACGCGACAACCTTACAACTCTGATGGTGACGCATTCGATGCAGCAGGCGGTCCACCTGGGCGAGCGAATTGTGATGATGCACAAGGGCCGCATCCTGCACGACCTGCACGGCAGCGCACGCGCTCGCATTCGCCCTGAAGATCTGCTGCGCCGGTTCGAGGATGTGCGGCGCCGCGAGCAGCTGGACGGAGAAGTCGCTGAGATGCTCGCCGCAACGTATGTTTGACCGGTCCTGGAGGAATTCCCAGATGACTATTGCACCGATCAGCCGTCGCCGGATGATGATCCTGTCCGCAGGCGCAGCACTCGCGTTTGAAGGCTGCCGCCGCTCCTCACGATCTTCGGGCCGCTCTCGTGTGGGTCTTCTTTACTTTGCGCCGGAAGCAGGAGCCGAGCTTTGCATGAAGGGGATCTTCGACGGGCTGGCGCAGGAGGGGTTCACCAGGGATCACAATCTCGACGTCATCAGCTCGCATGCGCAGGGGGAAATCTCGTCGATTCCCATGCTCGTGCGGAATTTCATGACCCAGGGTGTCGACCTGATCCTCACCCTCACTACGCCGTGTCTCACCGCAGCCTGCGCCGTGGCGCGCACCACCCACATCGCGTTTACGTATTGCTATGATCCTGTTGCCGCCGGGGCCGGTAAATCCTTCAGCGATCACCTTCCCAATGTCACGGGAGTCGGCTCCTTTCCTCCGGTCGAAGCCACTGTCGACCTGATCCACAAGCTTGTTCCCCATGTGAAGGCGGTTGGTACCATCTACAACAGCTCCGAAGCCAACTCCGTCAAGGTGATCAGCGTCGCTCGTGAGATCTTCCGCAACCGCGGCATCGCGCTGCAGGAAGTCACCGCGACGAATACCAGTGAAGTTTTTCAGGCCGCACAGGTGGCCTCGTATCGCGGCGTCCAGGCGATGTGGGTTACAGGCGACAACACTGCGCTCCAGAGTTTCGATGCCATTGCGAAAGCGACCACGGCGGCCAAGCTGCCGCTCTTCATCAATGATCCGGAGTTCACCAGTCGCGGCGCCGTGGCCTGCGTCGGGCTGGGGTGGTATTCGCCTGGAAAAGCCGGTGGCGTGCTGGCCGCGCGTCTGTTGCGTGGAGAAGACCCGGCCAGGATACCGTTCCAGGAAGTTGCCGAGCAGAAGCTGGTCCTCAATGAACAGGCTGCCGCGAGGTTGGGGATTGTGTTCCCGCCGGATGTACAGAAAGCTGCGCAGAGCCAGGCCGAGTCAGATGGCCTGATCCTCTCACCGCGTGCGCAACCATGCTGACCTTGATGCTTCGCTCCGGCGATATCCGGACCAATGAGGTTTCCCATGCAAGTCCAGACCATTACGCGCTTCGAGTCGGACAGCCCCGAATACACAGCGGCTTTCCACACCTTTCTCTCCCACACCGATCAGAAGGAGCAAGCGCGCGCCTGGCTCGATCGGGAGATCACCGCTCTCACGCGGCACCGCATCGCCATTGACGCCGGAGCCGGAAACGGCAAGCTGACGGCGTGGGTGGCGGAGCGTTTCCATAGCGTGATCGGTATCGAGCCAAACCACACGCTCGGAGCGGAGTTCCGCGTCGCCTGTCCGGAGTCGCTGTTGATTCAGGACAAGATCCTCGATGCAGTCCCCGAGATCGCAGCAGATTTCGTCCTCTGCTCGCACGTTTTTTACTACCTCACGCGCGAAAGCTGGGAGATGAACCTGCTGCGCCTGATGGAGTGGCTGGCGCCTGGGGGAGTGCTGGCGGTCGCCATCCAGAATCCCGAGACGGACTGCATGCGGATGATCGGCCACTTTGTGCCCGGCGGGCGGTTCGGTCTGCAGGAGTTGTTTGCCACCGCGGAATCCGCTCCGGGCGGGACCTGGCGCGTGCGACTCGACACCGTGCCGGCGCGCATCCTCGCCGACGATTTGGAGACCGCATGCCGGATCGCCGAGTTCGTGCTCAATGCCTCGCCAATGATCAGCCCGCCTTCCTGGGAGGAGATGGAGGCGTATGTCGCGGCACATTTCGCTCGTCCGGACGGCAGCTACGAGATGTCGTGCGATCAGGACTTCCTGCGCATCGAACGAAGCCAACTGCCATAGCGAATGACACCCGCGGGCCGGTGACCTCGCGCGCGGCTGGTGTCGGATGCCAGGAAGGTGCCGACAGAAACTGGTGCTCAATGCCGTCGCGCGACGGCATTGAAGCAAGCGGCTAAAGTTCATGAACCTCGGCGTTCTGCGAACCACGCCAAAGGCATGTCGAAGCTCTCTGTACCGCTCGGGAGCATCGTCTGCTTCCAAACCCACACCTTTTGGAACGGCCGCATCGAGCGATATCCGTCATTCATTTTGTGGAGCTGAGAAAGGCCGTTTTTGGTGGCCCTTCTAACAGCGGTGCTGGCCGGTTCAGGCCAAAATCTGGCTGGGCTTAGCCGTGGTCGCGGAGCAGGCGGCCGATGGTCGTGCGGGAGACACAGGTGCGAGCGATATCGCAAAATTGTGGTCGCACTGGCCATCGCCGAAGATGGCGGTGCGGTCGAAATCCAGCGATGGCCGGCCGATGGACCGGCCTTCAAGGCGGGCGCGGTGCATACCGGCGCGTACCTGCTCGAGGATCAGGTTGCGTTCGAGCTGGCCAGCTCCGCGCTGGGTAACGGCATCTTCGACATCCTCCAGGACCTGAAATTCTACCTGACCGGCGATCCCGGCGATATCGCCACGGTCAGGGCAGCTGGCCCAACCCGGGATTCACCTACAAACCGAGTGGCCCCAGCTAAATGTGCGTTCCAGATCAGGTTCGACGGGATCAACTGGACGACGTTCTCGATGAAGAACACAGCGGTTGTCGGCTGAGCCGGCGCCGGCGACAAGAACGATCCCCCGACGTCGATCCTTCTGCCCAGCAGCGGCATGTGCACCGACGGCCAGGATGGCACGCTTGGTCCCTACGAATGGCACGACTCGAGTCGCGCTCTGCAACGGGGCGATTCGGTAGGCTTCTCACGCTGGACACGCCAGGCGCTGTTTCGGCGGGGAGTGCATCTTCTCCTGCTAAGATCGGGGCCAATGTCGCCGGCCTCGCCACGAGATGCTATGACCAGGATCATTCTGCGCGCAGCACTCCTCTGCGGGTTGGCTGCATTCCCCTCGTTCGCTCTGCAAAAGCACACAAGCGCACCACCTTCCCACCGGATCTTGCTGGGGCAAACGACCGGAGCCGTTGTCTCGTTCGTCCGCTTCGATACCGGCGAGTGGGGAATTGAAGTCGCCGGCAAAGCCGATGTGTGGATGAGGCAGGAGAAACCGGCACAGATCGAGATGTTTCGCGGGGACGGAGACAGCAGCGATCTTGCAGCGGGATATGAGTCGGTGCAAAGGGAGGCGACCGAGATTGTGGCGAAAGCCAGGGTCGCAGACGGAAACGGGGCAGTATTCCTTTTCATCGACAGGTGGAAGATCGCGGAGGATGCGCTGATCCTCAGGCGCACAGTGACTGTAAAAAGAGGAGAAGAGAACGCCGGATTCTATTCGGCAGTTCGGCTCTCGACCTTGCGCACAGTGTCCTGGCCGGACCTGGAGTATCTGGCTCCCGGCGTTCTCTACGGTGATCCTTCGCACGTGGGGGACAGTGCGCCGGGCGGCACGTTGAATTACCGCGCCCAGCGCTTTGAAATCAGGGAGGACTGGCTGTCGGCCCCTCTTTTCGCAATGTCTTTTCGCGACGGTCGCTGGGCAGCGGTCATGGACCGATCGCCGGCCGGCGACACCACCTGGGAAGAGACGACGGCTCCCGCAACGAAGCCGGTCATCGATTCGCGGATACAGTTTGGCGTGGTCGGAGTCCATCAAGTTCCCGACGGTGGTGTGGACCTCGGATTCTGGTTTCCGGGAACGACGAGAGAGTTCTCGCGCGGAATCGGGAGCCCGTCTGTTCCGCTGGTGAGGCGGCGCTACCACCCGGTCACGACCGGGTTCTCGCACACGTATCAGG
>DASSKX010000304.1:0-2068 GCA_035689925.1 Acidobacteriaceae bacterium | reverse complement strand
CATGGCCTGCTCGGGCGACATGTAGGCGACGGTTCCGGTGGTGTTGGTCTGGGAGGCCGTTTGCGCGGTGGTGACGAAGGCCAGGCCAAAGTCAACGATCTTGACGAGGCCGGTGCCGGTGAGCATCGCGTTCGAGGGCTTGACGTCGCGGTGAATGATGCCGCGGGAGTGCGCCTCGCCGAGTCCGCGCGCCATTTGCATGGCGATGTCGACGGCCTGGTTGGGCGGAAGGGGGCCGCGCAGCATGCGCTGGGCGAGCGATGCGCCTTCGTAGAAGGCCATCACGATGAAGGTGGCGCCGTCGCCGGTTTCTTCGACGCCGTGGATGACGCCGATGTTGGGATGGTCGAGGGAGGAAGCGGTCTTCGCTTCGCGCAGGAAGCGGTCGCGGTCGCGCTGGCTGGCATTCACGTCGGGCGGCAGGAACTTGAGGGCAACGACGCGCTCGAGGCGGAGGTCGAGGGCGCGATAGACGACCCCCATGCCGCCGCTGCCGGCGATGGAGAGGACGCGATAATTGCCGCCGACCAGCTCACCTTCGGCGAAGCTGTGCTTCAGTTCGGGCATGACCGTCTCAAGGGGGAGCATCGCGAGAGTCTGGCTCCAAGGCAGGCCAGGACGCTCAAAATAAGAACGGAGTACGCGATGCGATGAGGGTACGGCAGGTGCAGCGCGCTTGCAACAAAACTATTTGTTGGCGTCAACGAGGAGGTCTAGCGCAGCAGTTCCTGAATGTCCCGCTCGAACGCATCTGGATCCACGACGCCCGCGTGCGACACTGCAATGCGCCCCTCTCGGTCGATCAACAGGGTCAGCGGCATTGCCTCAAGCCCGAATCGCGCCCCAACCGCATCTGAGCCGATCGCCACCGGATATTGCATGCCCGACTTCGACATAAACTCTCGGATTATGCTCGGGGTTTCGCCGTACATGTCGATCCCGATCAGTTGCAGTCCACGGTTTCGGTATTTCCGGTCGAAGTCGACGTACCAGGGAATTTCGAGCTTACAGCCGCCGCAGTCAACCGCCCAGAAATCGAGCAGCACGACCTTGCCCCGTAACTGGCGCAGTGAGAGGTCCCTGCCATCCAGGTCGGTGATCGAAAGCTCCGGAGCTGCTTTGCGCGCATTCGCAAGAATCAGCTGCTGGGCATTCGCCGCAGGTTCGCAAAGCCCTGCGACCAGGAGCAGCACAGCGGCGGAAAATCCCAGATTCCTGCTCATGCAATGACCTCCTGAACCGGCTCCAGATGGGCGGTGAAATGGCGCAGGAAAGGCGCTTCATAGGTGAGGCGCATGCCGCGGATGCGGTCGCGATTCTTCCAGACTTCGAGGATGACCTCGACCAGGTAATCGATGTGGCTCTGGGTGTAAACGCGGCGGGGGATGGCGAGGCGGACGAGGTCCATCTGCGCGGCGGTGGCGAACATGAGGGTGCCGATCTCGACGGAGCGGACGCCGCCTTCGAGGTAGAGTTCGGCGGCGAGGGCTGCGCCTGGGAACTGGTCGGCGGGGATGTGCGGGAGGAAGGCGCGGGCGTCGAGGTAGATGGCGTGGCCGCCGGGGGGCTGCACGATAGGCACGCCTTCGGCGGCGATGTGGTTCCCGAGGTAGGCGGTGGAGGCGATGCGGTAGCGGAGGTAGTCCTCTTCGAGGGCCTCCTGCACGCCGACGGCGATGGCTTCGAGATCGCGTCCGGCGAGGCCGCCGTAGGTTGGGTAGCCTTCGGTGAGGATGAGGAGGTCTTTCTCCTGCTGGGCGAGCTTGTCGTCGTTGGTGCAGAGGAAGCCGCCGATGTTGGCCATGCCGTCCTTCTTGGCGGACATGGTGCAGCCGTCGCCGTAGCGGAACATCTCCTGGGCAATTTCTTTGGGGGTTTTGTCCGCATAGCCGGGTTCGCGGAGCTTGATGAACCAGGCGTTCTCGGCGAAGCGGCAGGCGTCGATGTAGAGCGGAATCTCGTGCTCATGGCACACCGCCGATACCTCGCGCACGTTGGCCATCGACACCGGCTGCCCGCCGCCGGAGTTGTTCGTCACCGTCACCATGCAGAGCGGGATCCGCTCCCG
>DASSKX010000303.1:0-2175 GCA_035689925.1 Acidobacteriaceae bacterium | reverse complement strand
TTCAAGACCACGCACGACGCGATTCGCTGGACGCTTCTCATTCTGACTGCGGTGCTCGCTGTCTGGGCTGGACGGGGCATCTACTTCGCGGCGGCGAAGGCTCTGCGGCACGGCGGCACCAATATGAACACGCTCGTGAGTCTTGGGACGGGCGTAGCGTTCCTCTATTCCGCTTACGGAACGATCTTCCCTGGCCCGGGACGCGACATTTACTACGACGCGGTGCTGCTGATTCTTGGATTTCTGCTTCTGGGCAAGGCTCTGGAAGCGCGCGCGAAGCGTCATGCGCTGGCTGCGGTGAATGCGCTTGGGAAACTTCGGCCATCGACGGCTCGTCGAATTGTGGATGGCGTGCAGACTCTGGTTCCGCTTGAGGAGATCAAGGTGGGCGATCAGGTGCTGGTTCTTCCCGGCGAACGCTTTCCGGTGGACGCAACAGTTCTGGAGGGCCGGACAAGCGTTGATGAGTCGATGCTGACCGGCGAAGCCACTCCTCTGTCGAGGGAGCCGGGAGATCGTGTGCTGGCCGGCTCGATGAATTACGACGGAGCGGTTGCATGCCGCGCGCAGTCTCTGGGCGAAGACACGGTGCTCGCGCAGATCACGCGCATGGTGGAGCAGGCGCAGTCGTCGCGTGCGCCAACGCAACGGCTGGCGGATCGAGCGAGTGCGATCTTTGTGCCAGTGGTGCTGCTGCTCTCTGCCATCACCTTCGCGGCGTGGTACTTCTCGACGGGCTCCGTCTCGATGGCTCTGGCTACTACGGTTTCTGTTCTGGTGATTGCGTGTCCGTGTGCGATGGGCCTCGCTGTTCCGGCGGCGCTCACAGTGGCGGTGGGCCGCGGCGCTCAGATCGGAGTGCTTTTCAAGGGAGGCGAGGCGCTGGAGCGCACCGCCAACCTGAATGCGATCGTATTGGACAAGACAGGAACACTGACGATCGGCCGCCCTGTCCTGCAGGCCGTCCGGCCGGTGAAGGGCTACTTCGAAGAGGATCTGCTTCGGATTGCAGCCGCAGCTGAAGAACGCTCGAACCATCCGCTGGCACATGCAGTTGTCGATTACGCCCGCGCGCAGTCGATCAAATGGCAGCCTGCGCAGGATGTGCAGGTGATTCCGGGACGTGGGCTGACGGCGCGGGTGGAAGACTACGACTGCCTGATCGGGAACGAAGCGCTGTTTCAGGAGTCTGGCATTCGGTTCCCCAACACGATTCCTCCTACAAAGCCAGGGTCTACGCGCCTATGGATCGCGCTGGACAATCAGGCGATTGGGTGCTTCGATGCACGAGACACGCTGCGGCCGGATGCAACCGAGGCCGTGGCAGCGATGCGCGATAAGGGGCTGCGCGTCCTGATGCTCACGGGAGATTCGCCTGCAGCTTCGGCGCCGATCGCGAACCAAGCCGGCATCGGAGAGATAGAAGCTGGACTCGACCCTGCGGGCAAGTTGGCTCGCATCCGCGCACTGCAGGGGGAAGGTCTCCGGGTTGGCATGGTGGGCGACGGCATCAACGACGCCGCGGCACTGGCGCAAGCCGATGCGGGAATTTCAATGGGCAGCGGAGCGGATCTGGCTCAGGAGGCGGGAGACGTTCTGCTCGTGCGCGCGCAACCCCGCGCGATTCTCTCGGCGATCGAACTTGCAGAGTCGACTGTGAAGGTGATGCGGGAGAATCTGATCTGGGCGGCCGGTTATAACGTGCTTGGTATTCCGCTCGCCGCGGGGGTGCTGTACCCCGCATTCCACATTCTGCTGAGCCCATGGATTGCGGCGGCCGCAATGGCGTTGAGTTCAGTAAGCGTGCTGAGCAACAGCCTGCGACTTCGCGCGTGGGAGCCCAGCCGTTGACGTTAAACTAACGTCAGAGCCCTACACGTGCGCATCCTCACCCGGTACATTCTCGGCGAGATTCTGTCGTACACGCTGATCGGCTGCGCCGTATTCACCTTCATCCTGTTCATTCGCGATCTCAACCACATCCTTGAGGCCGTGGTGCGGAACAGCTCCACGTTCGTCAACATCGCTGAGATTTTTGTTTTCAGCCTGCCCAATACGTTCAAGGTGACGATCCCGATGGCGGTGCTGGTCGGCATCCTGCTGGGCCTGAGCCGGCTGGCTGCGGACAGCGAGATCATCGCAATGCGGGCTTCGGGCCTGGGCGTCTGGTATTTC
>DASSKX010000302.1:0-3949 GCA_035689925.1 Acidobacteriaceae bacterium | reverse complement strand
CGGCACAGCTCGAACAGCCGCTGCTGGTGCCAGACCATGTACCGCCGCCGCGCCGGGTCGTGCGGATCGCGCGTGCGCGGCAGATCAAGCCCTGAGAATCGCCGGAAATTGTCGCGGCAATGCTCGCAGTAGCACATGCCCGACCCCGCCCAGCGATTCGTAAAGATCGCGTCGGGCCTGTACCGTGTCGTCACTTCCTTGTGCACGGCGTTCATGAACTCGAAGTTGTACGGCCCCCGCGCGCAGGTCAGCCAAAAATCCTTGTCCGAGGGATGACGCACTTTGCTGCCGTGCTCGTCGACCATGAGCCAGTCCGGGTGTGCATCGTATACATCCTGATGGCAGGCGTGCGCGTCGGTTCTGGCAATCACGTTCATCCCCAGCTTGCGGCAAGCACCGGCAATCTCGCCGAATGTGTCCCGGTCGCCGAGCCAGCGGCTTCGGTAGTGCAGCGGCACCTGCGTCGGATAAAACGCGACGCATCCCCCTGCATCCAGCAGTGCAGCATCGGCGTGGATACGCTGGAAGTAATCCAGCCAGAAGCCCAGGTCGTAATTCCCGGGGTCGTCTTCGACAAAGCTCAGCTGCGCCCAGCGCATCGGGCGGTCATACCAGCCCGCGCCTTGCGCAACTGCAGGAATTGCGCTTCCCGCGCCGGCTGCAGCATCAAGTCCCGCGATCGAAACCGCGGTGAGTCCAGCTGCCTGCTTCAGGAACGTTCTTCGTGAACTGTGCATCCGATCGCTCCGTGAGAATTTCCACGGAGTGTACACCCGCGCTCGGCGTAGAACTCGACCGAGCAGGCGGCGCGTTCGGCAGGTTCCACTTCGCATCACGAGACCGGCTCTTGACGGAATGGGCCATGCCACCAGACCATCGGTGCACGAGGAAAGTGGGGATCACGGATGCTCGCAACGGCCCCGGCCTGGCAGCAAACCTATTTCCTGTTCGGCAAGGGGCTGGGTATCTCAGCGGTCATTGCCGCTCTGCCGATCTTCATCTTTCTCCTGCTGCTGGGCGTGTTCAGAAAACCGGCCTGGATGGCTGGACTCGTCGGCCTCTGCGCTGCGCTCGCGCTCGCTGTTGGTGCGTACGGGATGCCGGTCACGGCCGCCGCGAGCGCCGCTCTCTACGGGGCAGCCTTCGGCCTCTTCCCCATCTGCTGGATCATCTACTGGGCCATTGCGCTTTTTCGCATCACCACGGAGAGCGGTAAGTTCGCAATCATCCGCGACTCCATCGGACGCCTCACGCCCGATCCGCGGCTGCAGGCCCTGCTCATTGCTTTTGCCTTCGGAGCATTCCTCGAGGGCGCTGCCGGATTTGGGACCCCGGTGGCGATTGCCGCGACGATGCTCAGCGGTTTGGGATTTTCTGCCTTCAGCGCTTCCGCCCTTTGCCTGCTCGCCAATACCGCTCCCGTGGCCTTCGGCTCCATCGGAATTCCCGTCATTACCCTGGCAGGAATCACTGGGCTACCGCTGCAAAAGCTGAGCGGGGACGTCGCCATTCTGTTGTCACCCGTCGCGCTTTTCATTCCGGCGTGGCTCATTGTGGGCATGGCCGGCTGGCGTGCCATCTCAGGAATCGTCCTGCCCGCGCTGGTGGCCGGCGCATCGTTTGCAATCACGCAGTTCGTCATTTCGGTGTTTCTGGGCCCGCAGCTCTCGGCGCTGCTCGCGGCAATCATCTCGATGGTTTCTCTCGTTCTGCTGTTGCGCCTGCGCCGCTACCGTCCCCAGCCGGGCCAGCCCTCGACTTCGCTGGCGCCAGGCGCGGATCTGCGCACCATCGGCCTGCACCATTCCACCACTCCGATCCCACAGAGTGCCGCAGCCGTCACGACACAGCACAGCGCTCGTGAGGTCCTTTTCGCCTGGATGCCATACGTGTTTCTGATTCTCTGCGTTGTCGTGTGGGGAATCACTCCCATCCACAATTTCCTGAACCGTGGAACTGTGAACTTCGCATGGCCGGGTCTGCACAACGTGGTGGTGCGCATGCCGCCGGTGAGCAAAGCGCCGTCTCCCTACCCTGCGCTCTTCTCCTTCAATTTCTTTACGGCTTCTGGCACGGCTTGCATGGTGGCGACCTTCCTCTCCGCGCTCTACCTGCGCGTGAGCATCTCCGATTTCCTGGCCATTCTGGCGCGCACCATCAAACAGCTTGCCCTGCCCATCCTGACCATCGCGCTGGTGCTCGCCGTCGGCTTTCTGATGAACTACTGTGGCGCGACCGCGACGCTCGGCCTGGCCTTTGCCTCCAGCGGCAAGATGTTCCCCTTCTTCAGCCCATTCCTCGGAGTGCTTGGAGTCTTTCTTACCGGTTCGGACACTTCGTCGAATGCTCTCTTCGGCAACCTGCAGGTAGTCACCGCAAATCGCCTGGCGCTCGACCCGGTCCTGATGGCCGCAGCCAATGCCGCCGGAGGCGTGATGGGCAAGATGATCAGCCTGCAAAGCATCGCCGTTGCTGCGGCAGCTACTGGGCTCTCCGATCAGGATCAGGGGAGACTGTTTCGCTTCACGCTGAAGCACAGTCTCATCCTCGCGTTGCTGATCGGCTGCCTTGCGATGCTGTACACATACGGACTCCACCTCTGAGCTAACCCTTGAGCTGTGCCAGGAACGCCTGCTGCACGCGATTGAAGCTGCGCCCGCGCAGCACAGCGGCCACGATGGTGCGGGTAGCGCGCGCATCGCTCAGGCGCACGTAGCGGCAGCCGGCATTCCGATCGATGGCCATTTCCGGCACAAGCGAGACGCCAACCCCGGCAGCCACCATCCCCAGCACGCTGCTGAACTGCTCGCTCTCGAACGCGATGCGCGGGGTGATGCGCGCATGGCTGCATGCGGCGATGCTGAGATCGCGAAAACAGTGGCCGTCGCGCAGCATGACGAATGGCGCTCCCCGCAGTTCCCTGAGCGCAATCGATTTGGCCTCGGCGCGGGGATGCTCCTGGGGCAGCACGGCAAAAAGCGGCTCCGTGCGCAGCGGAAAGAATTCCAGATCCTTGTGCCGCAACGGCAGCGCGAGGACCGCAAGATCGACGGCCAGATTCCGCAGGCTCTCGATCAGAACTGGCGTTGTCTCCTCCACAATGCGCAGCTTCGCCTCCGGGTATCTCTTCGCAAATGACGCGGTGAATCGTGGCATCAGATACGGAGCAATTGTCGGGATCGCACCCACCGCCACGCTGCCCGCGGTATCGGCACACTGATCCGCCACACTCGATCGCGCTTCTTCCATCTGGTTCAGAATGGCGCGCGCATGAGGCAGGAAGGCCCGCCCGGCTTCGGTGAGCCGCACGCTGCGGCCGAGCCGGTCGAACAGCTTTGCCCCAAGGTCCCCCTCCAGTTTGAGAACCTGCTGCGAGAGCGATGGCTGCGCAATCTGGCATCGCTCAGCCGCTCGACTGAAACTGCCTGTTTCCGCAATCGCGCACACGTAGCGCAGCTGGTGAAACTCCATAGGTCTTTCCTATACGTCGGATGGGATGCATCTATTTGAGCTATTCATCTCATGATGCTACATTCATCTCTTCGCGGCAAACGGGAAGCTCACGCCGCACGTTCTGCGCGCCGCGACGATTGTGG
The DNA here is from genome assembly GCA_035689925.1 of Acidobacteriaceae bacterium. Lineage (GTDB taxonomy): Bacteria > Acidobacteriota > Terriglobia > Terriglobales > Acidobacteriaceae > Palsa-343. The sequence continues at coordinate 353 of DASSKX010000302.1, read as the reverse complement.
ACACCCAATGCCGCGAGCCAGCACACGACGGATCGATGCCTGCGCGCCAGGCGGGCTCGGTAGCGGAACAACTCCAGACAGAGAAGAAGGGGAAAACAGATGTCAGCCGAAGCAAAATGTCCGTTCCCTCACGGCAACGGCGGAACCAGGTCGAACCGTGACTGGTGGCCGAACCAACTCAACCTGAACATGCTGCACCAGCATTCGTCCTTGTCTGATCCGATGGGCGACGACTTCGATTACGCCGAAGAGTTCAAGAGCCTCGATCTGCCGGCCGTGAAGAAAGACCTGGCCGCGCTGATGACCGACTCGCAGGACTGGTGGCCGGCGGACTTCGGCCATTACGGGCCGCT
>DASSKX010000301.1:0-3130 GCA_035689925.1 Acidobacteriaceae bacterium | reverse complement strand
GGATCATTCCCCACATGGAGCGCGACCGCATCGCTGCCGGTGGCGCCATCGACAACGTGCCCCGCTCCGACCCGCGCCATGCCGACTTCAACCGCCTCCACAACGCCTCCGTCCATCTCGAAGAAGCCGTCATGCTCGGCGGTGTGGTCCTCGTCGTCCTGCTCGCCAGACAGGAATGCGCCTGAGCCGAAGCCCAGGCGCATGGTTGTCCCTGCCAGTCCGGTGATCTATGCCGCTTTGCGGCCCCGCTTCTTCGTCGGCTTCGGCTCGTTCTTCTGCGGCGACTCTCCCTGTTCGACGTTCGCGGGGTGCGATCGCCCGTGCTGATGCTCCTCGCTGCCGGACTGCATGTGCGCGTTCTGATGGCTCATCGCATCCGACTCGTCCGACCACCGCCCGCTGCTGTCCGAGGGGTTATCCGGCGCGTGCTGATAGCCGTGCAGAATCCCCGCTACCTGCGCCTCGTTTCCTGCCGAGCTGCGCGACTCGTGCCCTTCCAGATGCCCCGGCTGGCGCCCGGTGGTCTCACCCCGCCCAGTTGTCGTTTCGCTGTGCATCCGCGGATCCGCCGCGTCCCGTCCCATCTCTCTGCGATCTGACATTCGAACCTCCATGGATTCAGAGAGTGGGATTCGATCAGCGCCGTCCGGGGTGGTCTGCGGTCGCACAACCCTCCTGCGCTCTGCCGTTTAACGCTTCTCCTCCATCAGACCTAACAGGTTTCCCGCCGGGTCCTTGATGAAGGCCAGCCAAAGTTCATGGTCTGGCATCCGCGCCACCGTGTGTGGCTCCTGAGCAACCTCGACGCCTCGCGCAACCAGCGCAGCGTGGGTCGCCTGCAGATCCGCCACGCGGAAATAAAGAATGGTGCCGCCGCCCTGCTTGTTCTCGCCGCTGCCGATCAGCACCCGCACCGTTCCGCATTGGAAGAAAGCCATGTTCCCGGCGTCGAACAGGAACTGCATCCCGAGCACACCGCCGTAGAACTCCTTCGCCCGGGCCACATCGTCCACGGTGAGTGCCACCTGCAGAATCTCCTTCACCTGCACGGCCGCATCGCTGCCCATCGGTTCATCCCCCTTTTTTGGCTGAACCGCAACGTTTCTCCACGTCCTGCAATTCTGTCAAGCCCTCGCCCGGAAAATAGGAGCGGCAACACTGATTCCACGCAGCTTGCAGGCGGAAACAGAGTCACAAAGATGGCACTTCAACGGGGTGAACTTGGTATTCTGAAATTAGATAGAGGAATTCCGATCTTGAGGCTCAGCCCTGTGGCTGGGCTTTTTTCGGGCTGTTCTCTGCGGGAACTCAGCCTTTGCCGAAAGCCGCTATCGATAACAATCCAAAGTCATTCATTTTGAAATCAAACAGATACCGGGGGATCCTCTTCCGTCACACTCAATAGAATCAAACGCTTGCGGAGGGGTACACCCCCTCTTTTTGGGCTTTCCCCGGCACCCTCCGGGCACCACTCCGGCGCTTCAGGCCAGAACCTTTATCATCGAACTTTAGCTCTCCCTACAGGATCATCATGAAAACCGGCATCATCGGCCTGCCGCAGGTCGGCAAAACCTCGCTGTTCAAAATCCTTACCCGCGTCAACGTCGAAGAGCGGGGCTACTCGCGCGAAGCCCACATCGGCATCGCCAAAGTCCCCGACGACCGCCTCGACCGTCTCGCCGCCCTCTTTAACCCCAAAAAGCTCATCCACGCCACCGTGGAATATGCCGACGTCGCCGCCGTCAGCCAGGAAGCGCTCAAGGAGACCGCCTTCCTCGCCAGTCTCCGCAATGTGGACGCGCTCATCCACGTCCTCCGCGCCTTCGAGAACGAGGCGGTCCCCCACGTCGGCACCATCGATCCACTCCGCGACGCGAAGAACCTCGAATTCGAACTCATGGTCTCCGATCTCACCCAGGTCGAGAAGCGCCTCGAACGCCTCGAGAAAGACCTGAAGAAGATGCGCACCGCCGATCTCGAGAAAGAGAACGCTCTGCTCCTCCGCTGCAAGGAGTCGCTCGAAGCCGAGAAGCCCCTGCGCGAACTCGAGATGTCGCCCGACGAAAAGAAGCTCATCCGCGGCTTCATGTTCCTCTCCCAGAAACCGGTGCTCTATGCGGTGAACCTCTCCGAAAGCACCACGCTCGGCGAGGACCTTGAGAAGGCCGGCCAGAAGTACGGCCTCACCGAACTCGCCTCCCGCCCCAATGCCGGCCTGACCGCCTTCTGCGGCAAAGTCGAAGCCGAACTCGCCGAGATGGATGACGAGGAAGCCCAGGAATTCCTCGGCTCCTATGGCCTGAAGGAGAGTGGCCTGGTCCGCCTCATCCGCCGCAGCTACGAATTGCTCGGCCTCATCAGCTTCTTCACCGTTGGCGAGGACGAATGCCGCGCCTGGACGGTCCCCGCCAACTCGCGCGCGCAGGAGGCCGCCGGCGCGATCCACACCGACCTCGAAAAACATTTCATCCGAGCCGAGACCATCCACTGGGATACCCTGCTCGCCGCCGGATCGGAAGCCGCCGCGCGCTCCCAGGGCACCCTGCGCCTCGAAGGCAAAGACTACCTGGTCCAGGACGGCGACGTCCTCCACATCCGGCACAGCGGCTGACATGCTCCTCTCTCTCCTGCTTGGCTCGCTGGCGGCGGTGGCGGACATCGTCGGTGGCCTGGTGCTCGTCCGCCGCAACTGGACCCAGCGCTACCTGCGCTACTCCATCGCGCTCGGCGCCGGGTTCATGATGTCCGTCGCGATGCTGGACATGCTGCCGGAGAGCCTGCGCTTCTCCCCTCTGTGGGCGCCCATACTCGTGCTCGTCGGCTACTGCATCATCCACCTGCTCGAGCACACCATTACGCCGCACTTCCACTTCGGCGAGGAGACCCATCACCACGAGTTCCTGCACGCCCACACCGGCTGGTCGGTGCTCTGCGGACTTGCCACGCACGCCTTCTTCGACGGCGTGGCCATCGCTTCCGGCTTCGTGATCTCGCGCGGCCTCGGCTGGCTGATCTTCGTCGCCATCATCCTCCACAAGGTGCCCGAGGGCTTCACGATGGCGTCGGTCATGCTGGCCTCCGGACGCTCGCGCCGCACGGCCATCTCCGCCGCCATCGGCCTCGCCGCCGC
>DASSKX010000300.1:0-3351 GCA_035689925.1 Acidobacteriaceae bacterium | reverse complement strand
AACCGGATCGCCTGATCCAGCCAGTCCCGCGTGTGATCCGCCGAGTGCGGCGACACAAACACGTTTTCCATTCCCCACAGCGGACTCGACTCTGCCAGCGGCTCATGCTCGAACACATCCAGCCCCGCGCCCCGAATCGTGCCCGCCTCCAGCGCGCGCACCAGCGCCGCCTCATCCACCACCGGCCCGCGTCCCACGTTGATCACCACCGCCGACCGCCTCATCGCCGCAAATTGCGCGTCGCTCATCATGTGGTGCGTCTCGCGCGTCAGCGGAGCCGCCACCACGACATAATCGCAGCGCCCCAGCATTGCATGCAGCTGATCAGGCCGGTAAAACTCCTCGATCAGCGGATCCGGCCGCTCCGGCGGATGCCGCTTCAGCGCCAGCACCTTCATGTCCATCGCGTGCATCCGCCGCGCGCAAGCACGCCCAATATCGCCGTAGCCGACAATCCCCACCGTCTGTCCGGCGATCTCGTCCACGTCGAACTCTTCCCACCGCCGCGCCCGCTGATTCCTGAGCGTCCGCGGAAAGTCCTTCGCGAAATACAGCACCATGGCCAGCGCAAACTCCCCCAGGGACTGAGAAAACACGCCTGTCCCGTTTGTCAGCGGAACCGCGCTCTCCACCAGTTCCGGAAACAGCATGTTGTCCAGCCCCGCCGCCCGCGAATGCACCCAGCGCACCCGCGGCGCCTCCAGAAACAGCCCGCGCAGCTCCGCCCTCACCCCCGCCCAGTGCAGAATCACCTCCGCCTCGCGCGCCGCCTCGCGCAGTTCCTCGGCCGTCTTCCCCACGGCATGCGGAATCCCGCTGAGCATCCTGAGCTGCGGATCATCCTGCTTCGTCACCACCACCACAAAGGGCTGCGCCGCCATCGGTCTCCTCCTGCTTCCACCATATCCGCTGCGCGCCGCCGATTTACACTGCAGCCTATGAACGCGCCAGAATTCCGGCAGATCGGCCACCGCGTCGTGGACCTCCTCGCCGAGTACTTCGAGCACATTGAAGAGAAGCCCGTCTTCCCCGACGTCGATCCGCATCACCTCACCCGCCTCTTCGATGAGCCGCTCCCCGACGCGCCTTCCCCCGCCGACGCCGTCCTCGCCGAAGTCGAGCAGAAGCTCCTCCCCTACAGCACGCACGTCGGTCATCCCGGCTACATGGGGCTCATCACGCCCTCGCCGAATCCGATCGGCGTCATCGGCGACTTTCTCTGCTCCGCGCTCAACCAGAACATCGGCGCCTACTCCATCGGACCCGCCGGCGTGGCCATCGAGCGCCGCGTCATCCGCTGGCTCACCGACCTCGCCGGATACTCGCCCGCCGCCGGCGGCAATCTCACCAGCGGCGGCATGATGGCCAATTTCATCGGACTCAAACTCGCCCGCGACTGGGCCACCGGCGACCGCGCCCAGCACGACGGCCTCTCCGAACGCTGGGCCGTTTACGCCTCAGAAGAGCGCCACGTCTCCGTCGACAAAGCCGTCGACGCTGTTGGCCTCGGGCGCAGCGCCCTCCGCGCTCTCCCCACCGACGACCGCTTCCAGGTCCGCCTCGACGCCCTCGAATCCGCCATCGCCGACGACAAAGCCCGCGGCATCCGCCCCATGTGCATCGTCGGCATCTTCGGCACCACGAACACCGGCGCCGTCGACGACATCCGCGCGCTGCGCCGCATCGCCGACCGCGAGCACATGTGGCTGCACGCCGACGCAGCCTACGGCGGCGGCATGCTCCTCTCCAACGCCTCACCGATGCGCGACCGCGGACTCGAACTCGCCGACTCCATCACCATCGACCCGCACAAGTGGTTCTACGCGCCCCTCGACGCCGGAGCCATCCTCGTCAAAGACGAGCGCCGCCTCACCGCCTCCTTCGGCATGAAGCCCGCCTACCTCACCGACGAGATGGAATCCGCCGACCAGCGCTACCAGTACTACGTCCACGGATTCGAGCAGTCCCGCCGCTTCCGCTCGCTCAAGGTCTGGATGAGTTTCAAACGCTACGGCACGCACCAGATCGGCGAATGGATCGACAACAACATCCGCCAGGCGCGCCACCTCTACGCCCGCGTCGCCGCACACCCCGACTTCGAAGCCGCCGCCGAGCCGCCCATGTCCGCCATCTGCATTCGCTATAAGAAGGGCGATCTCAGCGGAGAAACCGCCAAGCGCCTGCACGCCGCCGTCGTCGAACGAGTCGAGAAGAGCGGCAAGTTCTGGATCTCCACCACGGAACTCAAAGGCAAAACCTGGTTCCGCATCAACCCCGTCAACTTCCGCACCCGCACCGAACACATGGACCAACTGTTGGCCCTGCTCGAACAGGAATGCGCGGCGTTGTCAACCTGAGCGAGCCAAGCGAGTCGAAGGACTTTCGGTTGGCGGTTGTGCTTCGATCCTCCGAACAACAACAGGCAGGACCCGAGCGCCAAACCGCCGCACCCGAGCCCTACACCCTAAACCCTATCCGCTACACCCTGCCGTTCACCGGGTCTCCGCAGTCGTCGCCCCGCTGGCCTGCGTGACCTGCCAGCCGTTATCCCCCTTCACCAGCGTCGCCGTTCCCGTCCGCTGCCCCGACGTCAGGCTCGCGATTCGCGGAAACGCCGACTGCATCTCTGCTGAACCCGCCCAGTTGTCCGGATGCGAGACCGCATAGTGATAGTTCACCGTGTACTGCGTCGCGCCATCCTCGTGCGGAGTGTACCCGTCGACATTCGTCACGTCCGCGTGCCCGAAGCAGAAGTTTCCATAGCCCGGCTGCGTCTGATCCGCCGTCCAGTTCGTCCGGCCCTTGTCGGTCAGGTCGTAGTCGTTCACCGGCTTCGATCCCAGCAGCTTCTTCTTCTCCACCGGAGTCCGCTGCAGGAACCCGGCATCGACCAGCGCGTCGAGCCCCCGCGTCTCCTCGTCCTTCGCCGGATCGGCCTGCACCGGGAACTTCATCGGAGTCGTCCACACGCACTCCGGACGCGCGCTGTAGTAGTGGTTGATCGCCGACTTAAACGCCCCCGGATCGACCGCATTCTTCTTACATCCGCCAGCCAACGCCAGCAGCCCCGCTGAGCCGAAAATCAGAATTGTTCGTGGGTTCATAGCTTTGTCTCTCCCCTCCGTACGATGCAGAGAAGCAAAATCATTCACGTCGAAATTTCTGGACGGAGCCTCAAATTTGCCCCTTCGCCGAGGCAACACTTCAGCCCGAGCCGTGTGCCGCATTGCGGTACCAAGGTAATGCGCCGTGACGGCCAACACCGCCCTCACCCCACCACCCGCGCCCAAACTAAGACTTTCGAGGTGACGCCATGACCATCTCCCGCAGAGGATTCGTCCAGCTCGCCGG
>DASSKX010000299.1:0-4138 GCA_035689925.1 Acidobacteriaceae bacterium | reverse complement strand
CCGTGGGGTGGTGCGGGTGATCTGCGAAAACTCGAAACATAAGCAGCGCCAGGGCTGACCGGGCGCTCTCGTTGAGGGCTGTTCCGCTTTGCGCGGCAGGGGCGAGTTAGCCGCAGTCAGGCTTGCGAAGAACCCCGAAGGAAACTTCAGGCTCTCGTCACTCCGGTTCGACGTCGATCCGGACTAACCGCAAACGGCGAGCGATCGCCGGTAGCAAATTGAAGGACACCGTATGGCACGTATTGCAGGCGTCGATCTCCCCCGCAACAAGCAGGCGAGAATCGCGCTCACGTACATCTACGGTATCGGCGATCCGCGTGCGCTGAAGATTCTCGGCGCCGCCAATGTCGATCCGTTCAAGAAGATTCAGGATCTCGGGGAAGACGAGGTCAACCGCATCCGCCAGGTCATCGAGGAAGAGGGCGGCGTGGAAGGCGATCTCCGCAAGGATGTGAACATGCACATCAAGCGGCTGATCGACATCCAGTCGTATCGTGGCCTGCGGCACCGCCGTGGCCTGCCCGTCCGCGGACAGCGCACCCATACGAACGCCCGCACCCGCAAGGGACCTCGTAAGGGCACGGTGGCCAACAAGAAGAAAGCGACGGCGAAGACCTAATGGCGAAGGAACAGAAGCCGGCAGCGGGCAAAACCGGCAAAGCCGCCCGCAATAAGAAGTTCAAGAAACGCGAGCGCCGCAATGTGCCGTTTGGTATTGTGCACATCCAGGCCTCGTTCAATAACACCATCGTGACCATCACCGATCAGCAGGGCAATACGCTGAGCTGGAAGAGTTCGGGTTCGCTCGGCTTCCGCGGATCGCGTAAGGGCACTCCGTTTGCCGCCCAGCAGGCAGCAATGAACGCGGCCAATATGGCGCGTGATCACGGCGTCCGCTCGGTAGACGTGCGCGTTGCCGGTCCGGGTTCGGGCCGCGAGTCGGCCGTGCGCGCTCTGGCTGCCGCAGGCATCGAGGTCCGCTCGATTCGCGACGTCACGCCCATCCCGCATAACGGCTGCCGGCCGCCCAAGCGGCGCAGAGTCTAAGGAATCGCAGCATACAGCGTTTAGCGCCCAGGGTGCTCAGCTTTTCCTGCGCGATAAACGCTATACGCTGCACACTGTTACACTGAAGACGGACCGGGAAGAAAGGGCAGCGCCCCGTAAACCGGTCGTCCTCTGAATCAAGGAGAATGCATTGGCACGTTATACCGGAGCCGTTTGCCGCCTTTGCCGGCGCGAAGGCATGAAATTGTTCCTCAAGGGCACCAAGTGCACCACCGACAAGTGCCCCATCGAAAAGCGCAATTTTGCCCCCGGCCAGCACGGCCGTGACCGCAAGGCGAAGATCGTTGGATACGGTCTGCAGCTGCGCGAAAAGCAGAAGGCGCGCCGCATCTACTTCGCCCTGGAAGGGCAGTTCCGTGACTATTACGAGAAGGCATCGCGCACGCCCGGCGTCACCGGTGAATTGCTCCTGCAGCAGCTTGAGCGCCGCCTGGACAACGTGACCTTCCGTCTCGGCTTTGCCAGCTCGCGGCGTCAGGCGCGACAGCTGGTCCGCCATGGCCACGTGGAAGTCAACGGCCGGAAGGTGAACATCCCCTCGTATCAGGTTGGTGTCGGCGACGAGATCAAGGTGCGTCCGAACAGCGCCAAACTGACCGTGGTGGAAAGTTCGCGCGAGATTGCCAGTCATAGCCCTGCTCCGGCCTGGCTTCAGATTGACGGCGAGAACCTGAGCGGGCGCGTGATCGCGCTGCCGAAGCGCGAAGACATCAGCATCCCGGTCAACGAACAGCTGATCGTGGAACTGTACTCGAAGTAAACCTGCAGCCAGCAGCCGTGGCGTGTAGCCCCGGCTGCTGGCGCAGGACAGCAACACCGCCGCAAGGCGGAAATCTCAACGATGGAGTAAATCGGCCCTGCCGCTGCAAAATGCTTCGCGGCGTTAGCCGGGCACGAAAGGCGAATCGACATGCTTTGGAGAGGATTTCAAAAACCGAAACGTCTGGCCGTAGACACGGAGACGCTCACCGAGAAGTACGGCAAGTTCAGCGCGCAGCCGTTTGAACGCGGATTCGGCACCACCATCGGCAACGCCCTGCGCCGTACGCTGCTCTCGTCCATCGAGGGCGCGGCGGTCACTGCGGTGCGCATCGAAGGTGTGCTGCACGAATTCCAGTCGATCACCGGCGTCGTCGAAGACGCGACGGACATTCTGCTGAACCTGAAACAGATCCCGTTCAAGCTGAACGGCGACGGCCCCAAGGCGCTCTACCTGAATGCAGAGCAGCCGGGCGTGGTGACCGCCGGCATGATTGAAGCAGACGGCGACGTTGAAATTCTCGACAAAGATGTGTACATCGCCACCGTCAGCGAAGGCGGACGCCTGAGCATGGAAATGCGGCTGAAGCGTGGCCGCGGCTACGTCTCCGCCGACAAAAACTTCGACCCCGACCTGGGCATCGGCTTTATCCCGGTCGACTCGGTCCACTCGCCCGTGCGCAAGGTGAATTTCACCGTTGATGCCGCGCGTCTCGGCCAGATCACCGACTACGACAAGCTGACGCTGGAAGTCTGGACGAATGGCTCGGTTCTTCCCGCAGATGCGATCGGCCTCGCAGCGAAGCTGCTCAAGGACCACATGAGCATCTTCATCAACTTCGAGGAAGAGATCGAAGCCGAAGGTCACGCCGAAGAGGGACGAGTCCCGCTGAAAAACGAGAACCTGAACCGTTCCGTCGAAGAGCTGGAGCTCAGCGTTCGCAGCTACAACTGCCTGAAGAACGCGAACATTCAGACGATCGGCGAGCTCGTGCAAAAGACCGAAGCTGAGATGCTGAAGACCAAGAACTTCGGCCGCAAGTCCCTGAACGAAATCAAGGAAATCCTCGCGCAGATGGGTCTGTCGCTGGGCATGCGCATCGACGAGCAGGGCAACGCCGTGCCTGGACCGACCAGCGTTCTGCCTGCCGCACAGCTGGCCGCCAGCTATAGCCGCTACGAGGACGAGGAAGACGAGGGCCTGGATTCGGATCTTCCGATACAGCCCGAAACCGAGAACTTCTAACGGAGCGCAGAGCTCATCGCTCAGAGCGCGGCCGGCCGGCTGCGCTCTGAGCACGAAATAACAAGACAGAGAGACACGTCATGCGTCATCGCAATGCAGGATTCAAACTGGGACGGAACACGAGCCATCGCCGCGCGCTGCTGCGGAATCTGGTCACGTCCATTCTTCTGGAAGATCGCGTCGTGACCACGGTGGCCAAGGCCAAAGCCGCCCGGCCGCACGTGGAGAAGCTCATTACCCTCGGCAAGCGGGGCGACCTGCATGCTCGCCGTCAGGCGCACTCGTTTCTCCAGACTGACGAAGCTGTGAAGCGCCTCTTCGAGACCGTCGCTCCTCGCTACGGTGATCGCAACGGCGGCTATCTGCGTATTATCCGCGCCGGATTCCAGCGCGGCGACGGCGCGGAGAAGGTCTTCATCGAACTCGTTGACGCTGAGCAGGTGCTCGACGAGAAGCGCCAGAAGCGCGCCGAAGCGCGTGCCAAGCGGCGCGAAGAGATGCAGAAGGCCATGGCCGAGCAGGAAGCCGCTGCCGCTGCCGAAGGTGGCGGCGAAGAGCAGGCATCGTAGATCTCTCCTAAAAACCAAGCACTCGGATCAATGGAGCGCACCTCTTTCCGGGGTGCGCTTTTCTGTTTTTCTGGTAGGCTGACCTCGTGATCTCGACGCCGCCCATCGTCAAAGACCGTCTGACGCGGCTTGTGCGCCAGACGCCGCTGGGGCGGGCGGCGCGACTGGAGGAAGACGCGGAGGCGCGGGCCTTGCAGGCCGAATTGCTCCCGCGCCAGGCGCCCCGCGTTGACGGTTACGACATCGCCTTCGCCTGCGCGATGTCCGGCGCGTGCAGCGGCGACTTCTTCGATGTCTTCTCCCTCAATGACGACATGCTCGCGCTCTGCATCGCCGACGTGTCGGGCAAAGGACTTGAAGCCGCCTGCCTGATGCGCGAATTACATCTTGCGGTGCGCGCCTGCGCGCCTGAAGCTGAGTCGCCCGCGGAGTTGTGCACGACGGTCAACCGGCTTCTCTCCGGAAAGTTTGCCTCGGGCAAATACGCCACCATGTT
>DASSKX010000298.1:0-3066 GCA_035689925.1 Acidobacteriaceae bacterium | reverse complement strand
ACTCATTCTGCTGCGAATACCCATAGTGCGTCGGCTGCCAGTCCGGCACGAAACGCACCGACAGCTTCGGACTCACATTGAAGTCCACCGGCGTTCCAAACACATACCCGAACGCCAGCTTGTCGTTGTAGATGTCCACGTTGATCGGCTGAATGCCCTTCGGAAAATCCTTGCTGAATGATCCGTACGCCGCGCCGATCAGCAGATGCATCCCCACCGTCAGCCTCTCTTTGCGGATGACGCGGAAATCCGGACCAAACAGAAACAGGTACTCCGACATCTTCGGGTGCGGAGGAACGCCGTAGATATTCGCCGGCACCGTCATCGTGCCGTACCCGCCGCGCACACTCGATTCGATGCCCAGCAGCGGCTTCAGCCACACCGTCGCTCCGCCGGTCCACCCCAGCAGGTTGTTGGCGGCGACCTGGTTGCCGCGTCCGGTGCCCGGATTGAAGTGCATGTACTGCGCGCCGCCGTAAATATCCCACCGGTGCTGATACTGCGGCGGTTCGGCTTCGGGAGCCGTGGCGGTGACCTGCGCCTGTACGCCCAGCGGACCCAGCAGAGCCCCAAATGCCAGCAGGGCCACAAGACGAGACATCACAGCGTTCACGCGAGAAGGAACCTCAGAAAGGGATTGCAACCTTCAAGATATCACCTGAACGTCGCCGCCATCCCCGCGCAATCCCCTCGCGTGTCCCCTGTTCCCTGTTCCCTGTTGCCTGTTCCCTGCCTTCACGCCCGCAGCAGACGAATCTCCTCCGTCACGCTCGCCACCGTGCCCGCGCGCATCGGCGGCATCGCCCCGCGCTGCGAGGCCATCCAAGCACCCCAGCGATTCCCCGCCTCATTCAGCACCGCCAGCGGAGCGCCCTCCAGATAATAGTGAGCCAGCGCCGCCGTGAACGCATCCCCCGCGCCCACCGTGTCGCGCACCACCACCTGCAGTCCCTGGTGCCGGTGCGACTCGTCGCGCGTCACCAGCATGCTGCCCTCATCGCCCAGCGTCACGCAGACCATGTGCATCGGATAGCACTCCATCAGCTGCCGCGCCCTTTCCACAATGGCCCCGTCGTGCTCCGGCCGCGCCGCATGCGGACACACACGCGTCGCCGACAGCACCTCTGGCAATTCGTGCACGTTCAGCTTCAGCACTGTTGCCCGCTGCAGCGACTCGCGCAGCACCTCCGCCGTCCAGAACGGCGCCCGCAGGTTCACATCGAAGATGCGCACGCACTCCCGGTGCGTCCGGTCCAGAAACGCCAGAATCGTCGCCCGCGACTGCGCGTCGCGCTGCGCCAGCGTGCCGAAGCACACCGCATCCGCCTCCCGCGCCAGATCCGTCCACTCCGGCGTCAGTTCCATGCGATCCCACGCCACCGGCTCCTGGAACGTGTAATGCGCCTCGCCGTAATCCAGCGCAACTGTAACCGTCCCGGTAGCATAATGCTCATCCACCTGCAGCCAGCTGGTGTCCACCGGCAGCGCTTTCAGTTCGTCGAGCGCTTCTTTGCCCAGGCGATCAGCCCCCACGCGGCTCGCAATCACCGCGTGATCCCCAAGCCGTCCCGCCATGACGGCGAAGTTCGCCGGCGCGCCTCCCAGCCGCGGCCCATCCGGCAACATGTCCCACAGCAACTCCCCCAGCCCGACAATCACCTTCTGCTGATCCCCACGCGCGCTCATCGCTGCGCCTCCTGCTGGCCGCGTTGTGCGCAGGGCACAGTCGCCGCCGGATGAACCACCACTCCGGCTCGCCGCAGCAGCGCCTGCATCTCCAGGTACACGCCGTTGGTCCAGCCGAAGCCCACCACGTTCTGCCGATAACCGGTCGCCACCTGCACGGTCGACGACCCGGTCACCACGTTGTACTTCTCATGGATGGTCGCGTCGCACGCAAAGTTATCGCGCACCATCGTGGTGAACTCGCGCGACACCCGCGACGCATCCTTCACGTCGCCCGCCGCGCGCAGCCCCTCCACGGCGATCCAGTTCACCGGCGCCCACCCATAGGGGAGGTCCCACTGTACACCCGTGTCCTCCGTGCTCATCGCCAGACCGCCGCGCTTTTCAAACAATGAAAGCTTGCCTTCCACGCCGCGCGCCTGCTCCGGAGTCGCCGCCCCCGCCCACAGCGGGTAAAACGTCGTGAGGTAGTTATAGGTCGATGGCTTGCTCTCTTCGAAGTCGTAGTCGAAGTACATCCCCTTCGCCGCATTCCACAGATACTTGTCGATCGCCGCCCGCCGCGCCGTAGCTTCCGCCTTCCAGCGCTGCGCCTCCGCCGGCTTACCCAGCTGCTCCGCCATCCACGCCAGGTCGCGCTCGTACTTGTAGAGCAGCGCATTCAGGCACACCGGCGCAAAGTGTTGCGTCGCCCCGCTGAACGGCCCGTACCGAAACGCCGGATCGAAGCCCGACTCCCGCATCGCCCGGTCGCCCTTGTAGAAATCCCTGGTCAGCCAGTGCCCGCCCACATGCGCATGCGCACACACGCCCGACGTCGCTGGATCGCAGCTGATCTCCGCAATCTTCGCGTTGTCGCCCTCGCCCGGCGTCTCCGGCCCGTCCACCAGAAAATCCGTCCGCACGTCAGGATGCGCGAGCAGCCAGCTGATCACGTTCTGGTAATACGTCGGATCGTCGCCCATCTCCGGCACCGGACCCTCGCCGTAGTCGAAGTACCGCGCCAGCCCCGTCTCGCCCGCGCGATGCTCCGAGCGCAGCCACAGCGCATGATCCCGCACCGCATACCGGTACGCCCGGCCCAGCCACGCATGCGCCTGCGGCTTCTGCCCCGCCGCCACCTCCGCGTCGTATACGCCGCGAATCATCGACGACAGGAACGGCGGCTGCGACCGCGTGAAGTAATACGTCCGGTTCGCGTTCAGCAACCCGCCGTAATGCTCAATCTCGAAGAAGAAGTTCTCGACAATCCCCCGCGCCAGGTCCGCATGGCCGCTGCGGAGCAGTCCCAGCAGGATGAAATAGCTGTCCCACCCGTACATCTCGTTGAAGCGCCCACCCGGCACTACATAAGGATGCGGCAGATACAGCAGCCCCGAC
>DASSKX010000297.1:0-4106 GCA_035689925.1 Acidobacteriaceae bacterium | reverse complement strand
GCCCCAGGGGACCCAGCCTCCACTCGTCATCCAGTACAACGCCTCCAGCGTACCCATTATTCAGCTCGGCATCTCCGGTCAGGGCCTCTCCGAGATGCAGCTGAACGACCTGGCTCTCAACTTCATCCGCACGCAACTGGTCACCGTGCCCGGCGCAGGGCTTCCCTATCCCTATGGCGGTAAAGAGCGGCAGATCCAGGTCGACCTTGATCTGCCGGCGCTTCAGGCCAAAGGCCTCTCCCCCGCCGATATCGTGAACACCATTGGCGCACAGAACCTCATCCTGCCCTCCGGCACGATGAAGATCGGCCAGTTCGAATACACGCTCAACACCAACAGCGCGCCGCAGACGATTCAGGAACTGAACGATCTGCCCATCCGCCAGGTCAACGGCGCGATGGTCTACATCCACGACGTCGCGCACGTCCGCAACGGCTTCCCGCCGCAAACAAACATCGTCCGGGTCGACGGCCAGCGCGCCGCTCTGCTCTCCGTCATCAAAACGGGCAACACCTCGACGCTCAGCATCGTGAAGGGCATTCTGGCCAAGGCCGAATCCCTCAAATCGCAGCTGCCGCCGGAACTCCGCCTTACCCCGCTCGCGGACCAGTCCATCTTCGTGCGCGGATCCATCGACGGCGTCGTCCACGAAGGCATCATCGCCGCCTGTCTCACAGCGGTCATGATCCTCGTCTTTCTCGGCAGCTGGCGCAGCACGCTCATCATCGCCGTCTCGATCCCGCTCTCGATCCTCACCTCGCTCCTCGTCCTCAGCGCGCTTGGCGAGACCATCAACATCATGACGCTCGGCGGCTTGGCGCTCGCCGTCGGCATTCTCGTCGACGACGCCACCGTCGCCATTGAGAACATCAGCCGCAACCTGGAACACGGCAAAGCGCTCGAGCAGGCCATTCTCGACGGATCCGCGCAGATCGCCATCCCCGCCTTCGTTGCGACCATCGCCATCTGCATCGTCTTTGTGCCGATGTTCTTCCTCACCGGCGTGGCTCGATACCTGTTTGTTCCCTTGGCTGAAGCCGTCGTCTTCGCCATGCTCGCCTCGTACCTGCTGTCGCGCACCCTCGTGCCGACCATGGCCAAATACCTGCTGCGCGAGCACGATGAGCAGGACCTGGAAGACCGCCGCCGCACCCGCAACCCATTCGTTGCCTTCCAGCGCGCCTTCGAATACCACTTCGAGAACATCCGCTCCGGCTACCGTCGCATTCTGGATTTCTGCATCCAGCACGCCGGCGCCTTCATGCTGATCTTCTTCGTCTTCACCGTCGGATCAGCCGCCTTCCTCTACCCGTATCTCGGCGAGGATTTCTTCCCCTCCGTGGACGCCGGCCAGTTCAAGCTGCACGTCCGCGCGCGGACCGGCACCCGCATTGAAGACGTCGCCGCCCTCTGCGACCGCGTCGACAACACCATCCGCCAGATGATTCCGCAGAGGGAGATGGGCACGATCATCGACAACATCGGCCTCCCTTACTCCGGGATCAACACGACCTACTCGAACTCAGCGCCCGCCGGCTATGCCGACGCCGACATCCAGGTCACGCTCGCCCCGAAGCACCGCCCCACCGACGACTACATCGCGAAGCTCCGCGAAGAGCTGCCACGCCGCTTTCCCGGCACCGAGTTCTACACCCTGCCGGTGGACATGGTGACGCAGATCCTCAACTTCGGACTGCCTTCGCCCATTGACGTGCAGATCGTCGGACGCGACCAGGAAGGCAACCGAGCCTTCGCCGAAAAGCTGCTGAACCAACTGAAGCACGTTCCGGGCACCGCGGACATGCGCATTCAGCAGCCCTTCAACGACCCCACGCTGAACATCAACATCAACCGCACCATGGCCGAAAGTGCCGGACTCCAGCAGCGCGACGTCATGCAGAGCTTGCTGGTCGCCACCAGCGGCAGTTTCCAGACTTCGCCGACTTACTACCTCGATCCGCGCAATGGGGTGCAGTACAACATCGCCGCGCAGGCGCCGCAGTACGCTCTGGATAATCTCCAGGACCTGCGCAACATCCCCGTAACCCCAGGAAGCGGCGGCGGCACAACAACAGCAGCCGCTAACCGCGCCTCGCTCGGCGCCGGCCTGCCGCCGGCGTCCGGACAAATGGGCGGCCACCCCGTTCAGATCCTGGGAAATCTCATCGCCATCCAGCCCGGCGCGGAGCAGGCCACCGTCAATCACTACAACATCACGCCGGTCATCGATATCTACGGCAACATCGCCGGGACCGATCTCGCCAGCGTCAGCACTCGCATCGACGACATCGTCGCGAAGTACAAATCGCAGCTCCCGCGCGGCTCCAGCATCGTCGTCCGTGGACAAGTGCAGACCATGCGCTCCTCCTTCGCCGGACTGCTGGCGGGCCTGATCTTCTCGATCCTGCTCGTCTACCTGCTGATCGTCGTGAACTTCCAATCGTGGCTCGACCCATTCATCATCATTACGGCTCTGCCCGCGGCCGTCTCCGGCATCGTCTGGATTCTCTTCGTGACCCACACGCGTCTCAGCGTGCCCGCGCTCACCGGCGCCATCATGTGCATGGGCGTGGCCACCTCGAACTCCATCCTCGTGGTGAGCTTCGCCCGCGAGCAGCTGGAGGAAACCGTCGGCGACGCATCGCTCTCCGCGCTCAATGCCGGATACGTCCGCTTCCGTCCAGTACTGATGACCGCCCTTGCCATGATCATCGGCATGGTGCCGATGTCCCTTGGCCTCGGCTCCGGCGGCGAGCAGAATGCGCCCCTCGGCCGCGCCGTCATCGGCGGACTTCTCTTCGCCACCGTTTCGACTTTGTTCTTTGTTCCAACCGTCTTCAGCGTCCTGCATGGCCGCCTGGAGCGGAGACGGCGCGAGCGTGAAGCGCGCCGCCACAGCCACAGGGCTCAGCCCGTGGCCGGAGATTGATCATGACTGACCCGCACTCCTCGCATCACCAGCCGCAGCACGCCGCCGGCGATGCGCCGCCGCTGTCCGCAACCAAAGCCCTCGTTGGGCTCGGCCTCTTTCTTCTCGTCGCGATCGTGATCGCCGTCGTCCTGCTCGTCCCTCGGCTCCGCGCCAAAGATGCACTGGCGCAGCGCACCGAAGACCTGGCCATCTCGACGGTCACCGTCGAAAAGCCGCAACTCGGCGAGCCCACGCAGGAAATCGTCCTGCCCGGCAATATGTTCGCCTACGTCGATTCCCCCATCTACGCCCGCACCGACGGCTATCTCGAAAAGTGGTACTTCGACATCGGCGCGCACGTGAAAAAAGGACAGCTGCTCGCCACCATCTCCAGCCCCGAAGTCGATCAGCAACTCGCGCAGGCCAAAGCCGAACTCGCCACCGCCACCGCCAATGCCGCCTACGCCAAACAGCAGGCGAAGCGCTACACCGACCTGCTCGCCAGCAACGCGGTTACCCAGCAGGACACGGAAAACTTCGTCACCCAGGCCGCATCGAGCGAGACGCTCGTCCGGTCCGCACAGGCGAATGTCCAGCGCCTCCAGCAGCTCACCGGGTTCGAGAAAGTCTACGCGCCCTTCGACGGCATCATCACCGCGCGCGGCGTCGACATCGGCACGCTGATCAGCGCCGGCTCCGGAGCCGGCGGACGCGAAATGTTCCACATGGCCGACGAGCACATCATGCGCGTCTACGTGAACATCCCGCAGGTCGACGCGCCGAACACCACCCCCGGCACGCCCGCCGATCTCACCCTGAACGAGTACCCCGGCCGCCGTTTTACCGGTAAAGTCGTGCGCACCTCCAACGCCATCGATCCGTCCTCGCGCACGCTGCTGGTCGAAGTCGATGTGCCCAACCCGCACGGCCTCCTCGTTCCCGGCGCTTTCACCCAGGTGCACTTCCGCGTCAACGTTCCGCAGCGGACCCTCGTCATTCCCGTATCCGCGCTCATGTTCCGCCAGGAAGGCCTGCGCGTCGCCACGGTTGTCAACGGCAACAAGGCGAAGCTCATCCCTATCACCATCGGCCAGGACGATGGCCGCGTCGTGCAGGTCACGCAGGGTCTCGAGCCCAATGACCTCGTCGTCCAGAATCCTCCTGACTCGCTCGTCGACGGCGAAACCGTCCGTGT
>DASSKX010000296.1:0-3901 GCA_035689925.1 Acidobacteriaceae bacterium | reverse complement strand
CGCCTCCGATGCACGCACCGTAATCCTCGAACACCCGGTCCTCGATAGCTGGAAGCTCACCTCCGACACGAAGCCCGTCGAAACCACTGCCTCGCTGTATCGCTTCCGTGTGTCCGTGCAGCCCGGCGAAACCGTCCGCCTCCACGTGGGCCAGGCACACACCGAGGGCACGCGGTATCAGCTCACCTCACTCACCGACGACCAGCTCCAGGTGATCCTCACCGGCAGCGGCAACCGCGCCGCCATCGAGCAGGCGCTCGCGCCGGTGCTCGCGGCGCGTGCCAAGGTCCACGATCTCGACACGCAAATCGCTCAGAAGCAAACCGAGATCGACCGCATCGAGCAGGACTCCACGCGTCTCCACAACAACATTGGCGGCCTCAAAGACAGCGCCGAAGAGCGCGCCCTCGCCCGCCGCTACGCCGGAGAAATGAACGCCGACGAAGATCAGCTGCAGACGCTCCGCAAAGACCGCGCCGGCCTCGAGCAGCAACGCACCGCCGCCCAGCACGCCCTCGACGAAGCCATCCGCAACCTCAACCTCGATCAGGAGGTATAAGCAGGAGGGGCAATAAACAGCAAGAGCCGGGACTCACGTCCCGGCTCCCTGAACGCTATACGCTATACGCTGTCTTTACGGCGCCTCAATCAACTCCATCTTCCCGTCCCGCTTCCGATGGAGTACGCATACGGTGCCCGAATGATTGCGAAAGACAAAAACATCCCGGTCGCGGAACTCCGCTTCCTTCACCGCTTCTTCGACAGTCATGGGCCGCATCGCCACTGAATCCGCCGAGCGCACGATGTGCGGCTCCGGAATCGGCGACTTCGCGGGAAAGGTGTGCACCGTCACCGGCACCACGGTGCTCGCCGCGCGCTTGCCGTTCGTCTTTGCCACGGCAACCGCGACGTCGCCTTCGGGCTCTTCGATACGCGTCCGCGAAGCTCTCCGCGCGCGCACCGGCAGCACCTCGTGCGGCAGCTTCTCATCCTTCGGCTGCCGTTTGATGGAGTTCCACCGCTTGCGCCAGCGAACCGCCTGGGTCTCTGCCTTGGCCAGCGCCTCTCGCAGCGCCGTGTCCATGTTGTTCGATTCGCCGAAGCCCACGATCTTGCCCGCCCGCATCTTCACCGTCACGTCAGCGGTCTTGCGATATTTCTCCGTGGTCAGCACGATGTGGGCCGCCACCGCTTTCGGCAGCAGCTTCACGATGCGCTCAATGCCCTCATCGCCAAGCCGGCGATGCGCCGCCGTCACAGCAACCTGCCTTCCGGTGTACTCAACCTGCATGGAAAGCTCCTTTCTCCGCCCCACCGCGCGAGCACGGCAGGGGCTTCGATGAACAGACGGCCAGCAGACGACGGCCGCTCAATCTCTCGTGAATTCAGCCGCGGATGCGGCGCTGATGCGTACTGGGAATCCGCATATCTTCGCGATATTTTGCCACCGTGCGCCGCGTCACGTCGATGCCCTGTCCCTGCAGCAAGGACGCAATCTGATCGTCGGTGAGCGGCTTCCGCGGATCCTCCTCTTCAATCAGCTTCTTCACTTTGCGCTTCAGCAGCATCAGCGGCGTTCCGGCGCCTTCCGGTCCGTTCACGCCCTCTGAGAAAAAGAACCGCAGCTCAAAGACTCCCTGCGGCGTATGGACATATTTGCTCGAGACCGCACGACTCACCGTTGACGGATGGACGCCGATCTCCTCCGCCACCTCCTTGATCATCATCGGCTTCAGTGCATCCACGCCCTTTTCCAGGAACTCCACCTGCCGCCGCACGATCGCTTCGCACGTGCGCAGAATGGTGTTCTTGCGCTGCTCGATGTTGCGCATCAGCTGCAGCGCGGAGCGATACCGCTCCTTCACATAATCCTTGACGTCCTTCTCCGCCCCATCCTGGGTCAGGAGTCGGCGATAGCCCTGGTTCAGCCGCAGCGTCGGCAGGTCCTCTTCGTTCATCACCACGACCCACTCGTCGCCGCGCTTCACAAACGCGACATCCGGTTCGATCAGCCGCGCCTCGCTGCGGTTGTAGCGCTGACCAGGGCGCGGATCCAGCGTGCGGATGTACTCGATCGCCCGCTGCGTCTCCTCAACCGTCTTCCCCACCGCCTTCGACAGCTCCCGCGGATCGCGCTTCTGTAACAACTGCAGCTGGCCGTCAATAATCTTTGCCGCCACGTCGAAGGTAGACAGCCGTTCCGATTCCTCCGCGGGCTTCGCCCCATTTCCATTCGTCGCCGCAACTGCCGGAGAGGCGCCGTTCCCATTCACCGGCGCAGCCTTTCCGTTCCTGCGAAGCGCCACCAGCTCGTATTCCTTCTTCTGCGCTTCCACCTGGACCAGCAGGCATTCGCGCAGATCCCGCGTCGCCACGCCGATGGGGTCCAGCTGTCGCACCACATCGAGCGCTGTCGCCAGATGCGCCTTTGCATTTTCAGCGTCTGCGCCGAGCCCGTTCCCGTTGTGCGGCTTCGCCTGCTCCTGGAGATAACCCGCCAGCAACTCCTCATCGGTCGCCGTCAGGTATCCGTCCTCATTCAAATTGCCGATGATGTACTCGGCCGCTTCGCGCACCGCCGGCGAAAGGTTCAGCGCGCCCAGTTGCCAGAACAGGTGATCGGTCAGCGTCGCCGGCGCCGAGAGAAAATTCTCGATCGAAGGCTTCTCGATTTCCTCGTAATTGCTCGGCGAGCGGAACCCAGGATCAAGATAATCCTGAAAGTAGCTGCCAAAGTCGATTTCATCGAAGGGATCCTTCTCCTTCGCTTCGGCCTCGGTCGTCGGCGCTTCTACCGGACGGTCCCGGTCCTCTTCCTCGCGGGCCACATCGTCCAGCAGCGGAACGTTCTCTTCCATCTCCTCGAGAACCGGATTCTCCGCGATCTCCGCCTGGATCATCTCCTTCAGCTCCAGCTTGTTCAGCGCCAGCACGCTGACCATCTGCATCAGGCCCGGCGTCAGAATCTGACGCTGCGCGACCTTCAGGCTAAGTTTTGGCTGAAGAAGTACCATAATCCTGCGCTAAAAAGAGAAGTCCTGACCCCTTAGTTGCCTCAAAGTGTACATCCGCGGACAAACGGTTGAGCACCTTTTCCGGGCTCTTTGTCCAACATTCAAACGGACGAAAATTCCCCTGATTCAATCCAGCGAAAAGCTCTCTCCCAGGTACACCCGCCGGACCTCAGGATCGCTCCCCAGTTGCTCCGGCGTGCCGTGTCGAAAGATTTGCCCCTCGTTGATGATGTACGCCCGGTCCGTCACCGAAAGCGTCTCGCGCACGTTGTGATCGGTAATCAGCACCCCGATCCCGCTCGTCTTCAGGTCGAAAATAATCTCCTGCAGATCGAGCACGGCGATCGGATCGATTCCCGAAAACGGCTCGTCCAGCAGAATGAACGTCGGTTGGATGCACAAACACCGCGCAATCTCCACCCGTCGCCGCTCGCCGCCAGACAGCGCATAGCCCCGCGTCTTGCGGATGTGCCGCAGATTCAGCTGTTCGATCAGCTTCTCCGCGCGTGCCCGCCTCTCTTCCGGCGCGATGGGCTGCACTTCCAGAACCGCCAGGATGTTCTCTTCAACCGTCAGCTTCCGGAAGACCGACGGCTCCTGCGGAAGATAACTGATTCCGTATTGTCGTGCCCGTAAATACATGGGCACATGTGTGAGGTCTTCCTGATCCAGCAGCACACGTCCGCCGTCCGGCTGGATGAGGCCGACAATCATGTAGAAGCTGGTCGTTTTTCCCGCGCCATTCGGACCAAGCAGCCCTACCACTTCGCCCTCGGTCACCTGCACGCTGACGCCCTTCACCACCTGGCGTCCCTTATACGATTTGCTGATTTGGTCGGTGGACAGCTTCCGCATTACCTGGGAGCGCGCGTCTCTGTCACGGCGCT
>DASSKX010000295.1:0-3674 GCA_035689925.1 Acidobacteriaceae bacterium | reverse complement strand
CTCGCCATCTGGGCTACTGCCGCCATGCTCGTTGGAATTCCGCTAAAAATCTGGAACGCCATTCGCATCGAGCGCTCGCTCGAGGAGCAAAAGCGCCTGCTTCTCGAAGCCCGCCTCGACGCGCTCCAGCGCCAGATCAACCCTCACTTCCTCTTCAACACCCTCAACTCCATCGCCTCGCTGGTCCGGTTTCGCCCCGATCAGGCCCGGGAACTGATCGTCAAGCTTGCCAATATTCTCCGCCGCATGCTGCGCGACCACGACGCCTTTGTTCCGTTCCACGAGGAACTGGCCACCACCGAGGACTACCTCTCGATCGAGGTCGTCCGATTCGGCGCCGAAAAGCTAAAGGTCGTTAAGGAAATCGATCCTGCCACACTGGAGACCCCTGTCCCGACCATGCTCATGCAGCCACTGGTCGAGAACAGCATCAAGCACGGGCTCGAGCCCCGCATTTCCGGCGGTGTCATTACTCTCCGCAGTCGTATGGAAGGCACACGACTCGTTATCGAGGTGGAGGACGACGGCGTCGGGATCGCACCCGGGCGTGCACACACCAGCGGCGTGCTGCAGGCAGATGGCATGGGAATCGGCATCCGAAATGTCCGCGAACGCCTCCAGGTCCTCTACGGCGACTCCGCTCTCTTCGACATTCGCAGCCAGCCCGGACGCGGCACCCGTGTCACGATGGGAATCCCTACGCAATTCCCGGACGAGCACCCCGCCGCGTCCAGGGCCACCCTCGAAGCACGCGGCCAGTAACAGGCTCGGCTCAGTACTCTATATCTCTGTTCCCTGTTCCCTTTTGCACTGCTACACTTGCAGCCACCACACCCACCCCTGTTCCCGTGGTCCGGCGACAACCATGACCATTGCAGAAGGCACGCAGTTAGGCCCATACGAGATTCTTGAAAAGATCGGCTCCGGCGGCATGGGCGAGGTTTTCCGCGCCCGGGACACCCGCCTCAATCGCGAGGTCGCGATCAAGTTCATCTCCGACCGTTTCCTGATGGACGATTACGGCAGCGGTACCCCGACGCGTCCGAGTGATGCCCACACGCCCGGCACGCCCGGAACCCTCTCGCACCGCCGCTTCCTTCGCGAAGCCCAGGCCTCCAGCGCCCTGAATCACCCGAATATCTGCACGATTTACGACATCGGCGAGCAGGACGGCTGCCCCTATCTCATCATGGAACTTCTGCGCGGCGAGACCCTGCGTGACGCCCTCCGCCACGGGCCGCTCTCCCCCGCCGAAGTCCTCGACTTCTCCCGCCAGGCGGCCAGCGCGCTGGCAGCCGCACATGCTCAGGGCATCGTCCATCGCGATATCAAACCGGCGAATCTCTTCGTTGTCGGCCCTCCTGGCAAGCGGCAGATCAAGATTCTCGACTTCGGACTCGCCAAGCGCCAGGGCATTGGCGACCTGCTCGACTCCGGAGCCGCCACCGCAGCTTTCAGCGGCATGCCCACCGCGGCTGGCACGGCGGAACTCACCAGCCCCGGATCCACCGTCGGCACCGCCTCCTACATGTCGCCCGAGCAGGCCCGCACCCAGCCTCTCGATTCCCGCACCGACCTCTTCTCGCTCGGCTGCGTCATCTACGAGATGGCCACCGGCCAGCGCGCCTTCGACGGCCCATCCGCCGCAGACATTTTCGCCGCGCTCCTCACCAAAAATCCTCCGGCAATCAGCAATCTGAATCCGGCCCTGCCACCGCCGCTGGACGCAATCGTCGCGAAGCTCCTGGCCAAAGACCGCGACCAGCGCTACCAATCCGCCGACGATCTGCTGCGGGACCTCGAAGCCATCGGCGCGCACAACGCCCCGGCCCCTCGCTCTGCGACGGCCCCCGCTGCCGAGGTGCCCACGCCCGCAGCGCCGCCCGCTCGCTCCACCCGCCGTCCTGGCCACCTCATCTTCAAGCTGCTTCTCGGCGCCGCTGTTCTCGTGGTCGCCGGACTCCTCTGGTGGCGCCATCGCGGACCCACACCGCCCGCTCCGCCCAGTCCGCCGAGTGCCCGCGCCGTCGGCCTCACTCCTGCTCTGGCAAAGGATTCGATCATCCTCGCCACCTTCATCAACCACACCGGCGATCCCGTATTCGACACGACGCTGAACGAAGCTCTGCGCATTGATCTCGAGCAGTCGCCCGTCATCAACATCGTCAGCGAAGACCACCTGCGCCAGAGCGTCAAATACCTCGGCAAGCCGGAAGACACGCCCGTGACGCCGGAAATTGCCCGCAATATCGGCGAGCGCGAAGGCATGAAGGCGATTCTCACCGGCACCATCGCCCGCCTCGGCAATCAATACGTGATTATGCTCAGCGCGCAGAACACCGCCACCGGCGACGAGATCGCCAGCGAGCAAACCACCGCCCCCGACAAAGAACATGTTCTCGAGTCGCTCAACAAAGCAGCAACCAACATGCGCAACCGTCTCGGCGAGGACCTGGCCAGCATCAAGAAGCTGAACACGCCCTTCGGCCAGGCCACCACTACCTCGCTGGAGGCCTTCCGCGCCTATGCTCTCGGCGACGTGGCCCACAACAAAGCGCTCGACATTCCCGAAGCCGAGGGACACTACCAGCGCGCCATCGAACTTGATCCCAACTTCGCCATGGCCTACGCGCGACTCGGCGTCATCTACGTCAACTCCGGCCAGGTCGCGAAGGCCAAGCAATATTTCACCAAAGCGTGGAGTCTTGCGAAGCGCGTCAGCGAAGCCGAGCGCCTCTACATCGCCGGGCACTACTACGGCTTCGTCACCGGCGAAACCTCGAAGCAAATCGAGGCGCTGCAGGAAGCCATCCAGACCTACCCAGGACAGGTCGCCAGCTACATCAACATTAACGTTGCGTACCAGCAATTGGGGCAGTTCGCCCAGGGGCTGCCCTATGCCCAGAAAGCCGTTGAGCTACAGCCCGATGATGCCATTGCAGGACAGAATTTGCTCGCCGACTACATCGCGCTGAATCGTCTCGATGACGTGCGTCAGGAGATGGACCGCCAGCACCGCATGGGCATGGACTCCAGCACGGGAACGCTCTCCAACATCATCATTGCCGACTTCCTTCTCGGACGTCCCCAGGACATCCAGCAGATCATCGTGAAGACCACCGGCCGCCCTGACGAATTCACGATCACGGCCACCCTGGCCTTAACTCAGGAGTACAGCGGCGAGATGCGCCTGTCCTCGGCGACGTTCCAGCAGGCCATCGATCAGGCAGGACGCGCGCACGCTCCCGACGTGCAGGCTGCCTTCCTGCTGCAGGATGCCGAGGCCCGCGGCCTGGCCGGCCAGTGCGACGGAATCGAGAGCGTCTTCCAGCGCGCCCTCTCCCTCGACAAGAGCAAACAAACGTTGCAGGCCGCCGCTCTGACCACCGCCGTCTGTGGTGACAGTAAGCACGCGCTTCCGACCATCGCGCAGCTTGCCAAAGACAATCCGCAGGACGAGATGAATCAGAGGCTCTATATTCCGCTCACCAGGGCGTTCGCCGACCTGGCCGAACACCATCCGCAAAAGACGGTCGACGATGTCGGAGGGGCGCGCAGCTTCGATGCTGTCTTCCCCGCCTCGTACGTGCAGGGCCTCGCGTATCTCCAACTCCACGACGCGAACGACGCCATCAAGGCTTTCAGCGCAGCGACGAAGTCTCCCACGGGCGTCC
>DASSKX010000294.1:0-3853 GCA_035689925.1 Acidobacteriaceae bacterium | reverse complement strand
GAGCTGCAGGCGAAGAACGCCCGCGACATCAAGGACGTCGATCAGCGCGCACAGAACGGCATCCACGCCGCCCAGTCCACGGCGGACCAGGCGAATCAGCAGGCGCAGCAGGCCAGCCAGACCGCACAGCAGGCGCAGCAGCTCGCGCAGACCGCTACGGACAAGACGAACCAGCTGGGCCAGACAGTGAGCGGGATCGATCAGTATCACCCGATCACGAACACGGATATCCGCTTCCGCCCGGGCCAGACCATCCTGAACGCAAAGGCGAAGGACGCGCTGGATCAGATCGTCAACCAGATGCAGAACCAGAAGGGCTATGTCGTCGAAGTGCAGGGCTACTCGCGCTCCCGCGGTATGACGGGCATCGAGAGCTCGCAGCGGCTGACAGAAGCCGTGACCCGGTACCTGGTCGAGCACCAGATTCCGGTTTGGAGAATTCACTCCGTGGCGATGGGCAACTCCCCGCTGGACGAGAACAGCAAGACAGCTCCCGGCAGCGTGGTGCGCATCAGCCTGATGGAAAACAGTTTAGCGGGGTTGAACCCGAATTCGGGTTCACCGATCGGTGCGACGCAGCCATCTTCCGCGCAGCCCTCCCCTCAGGGTGCTGCGTCGCAACCACCGGCTCCTCAACAGTAAGGAGACCGCAACCGAGCTCTCACACAACGAGAGAACCAAGGCAGATTGGCCCCTCACTCGAGGGGCCCTTTTTTTTGTTCTGTTCGATGGACGATTGCAGCGCCTGGCAGTGAGCTGGAGTTGCATGTTGCAACGCGGCGCATCCAAGATGGTGTTTTGAGGAGAGGATGCCATGTGTCGCCGCATTGCCTGTTTCCTCGCAGTCGTGCTTGCTCTGGGGCTTGTGCCGCGCCTGTGTGCGCAGGCCGATCAGAAAGACCCGCTGTCGCCGGATGAGGTGGATCAGGTTCGGGAGAATGCGATTCATCCGGACCAACGGATCAAGCTGTACATGAAGTTCATCGATCAGCGGCTGGATCAACTGAAACAGTTGGCCTCGCAACCGGCGGGGCGTGACCGCAACGGGCAGATCCACGACAAGCTGGATGAGTTCGTGCATCTGTGCGACGAGATTCAGGACAATCTCGACACGTACGATTCAGCGCATGCCGACATTCGGAAATCGCTGAAGGATCTGGTGCAGGACAGCGGCAAGTGGTCGGACGCGCTGCATGCGATTCCGCCGAACCAGGCCTACGAATTCTCGCAGAAGATGGGCTTCGAGGCGGCGCAGAGTGTGTCGGATCAGGCGAAGCACTTGTCGGCGGAGCAGGATGTGTACTTCGACATTCACAAGAAGCAGCGGCACACGAACGGGAATGCGCCGTCGTAGCTTCAGACTGTTCTGTGGCGGGTGCGAAGTGCGCGGGTGAAGCGGAAGGCGTAAACGAGCAAGTTGGCGCCGCAAACCGCAACCGCAAACCAGATAATCACGGCGACGGGGATGTTGGGGTAGATCAGTTTGTCCAGGTAATGGACGATGAAGCTGCCGGAGTAAGTCGCCATGCCGGCGTGGGTTTCCAGATATTCCTCGGCCATGGTGAGAGGGCACGGCCAGGGGCCGACCTCGACGACGATGCCCCAGGTCAGCGAGCCGAGGTGGAAGGCTGTGAGCCAGGGGCGCCCGCGGGTAAAGAGCACGCCGGTCATGACCCACAGGATCCAGACCAGATGCAGGATGAGGACGAGGGCGGCCAGCCACCTCATGCTTCGATCATAGGCGGTTCGGATCACGCATATCAGGGGCGATTCCGGCGCCGTCGCTTACACTGAAACAGAACATGTTTTATCGCACGAATGACCTCCGTATCCGGTCGACGAGAGTCGTCCTGCCGCCGGTGTTTCTGGAAGAGGAACTGCCGGTCAGTGAGGCGGCTTCGGCCACAGTTTTCAATGCGCGGCAGGAGATCGTCGATATCCTGAACCGGCGCGACTCGCGGCTGCTGGTTGTCACCGGCCCGTGCTCGATCCACGACCCGGCGGCGGCACGCGAGTATGCGCGGCTGCTGAAGAAGGCGATCGCGGAATTCTCCGAGGACCTGCGCATCGTGATGCGCGTGTACTTCGAGAAGCCGCGGACGACGCTGGGGTGGAAGGGGCTGATCAACGACCCGTATCTGGACGAGTCGTTTCGGATCAACGACGGCCTGCGCCTGGCGCGGCGGCTGCTGCTGGATCTGGCAGAGATGGGCGTGCCCGCGGGAACGGAGTTCCTGGACATGATTTCGCCGCAGTATGTGGCGGAGCTGGTGAGCTGGGGCGCGATTGGGGCGCGAACGACGGAGAGCCAGGGGCATCGGCAACTGGCGTCGGGGCTGTCGTGTCCGGTGGGTTTCAAGAACGGCACGTCGGGGAACGTGCAGATCGCGATTGAGGCGATTCTGTCGGCGAATCATCCGCATACGTTTCTGGGAACGTCGGCGCATGGGCAGTCCGCGATTTTGTTCACGTCAGGCAATGCGGACTGCCACATCATTCTGCGCGGCGGGCGGGAGACAGTAAATTACGACGCTGCTTCCGTGCAGAAGACCAGCGAGGCTCTGGAGAAGGCGGGGCTGCCGGCGCGGGTGATGATCGACTGCAGCCACGCGAACAGCCGCAAGGACCACACGCGGCAGCCGGAGGTGTGCCGGGAGGTTGCGGCGCAGATTGCGGGTGGCGATGCGCGGATTATCGGATTGATGCTGGAGAGCAATCTGGTGGCGGGCGCGCAGAAGCTGGTGCCGGGTGAGGAACTCGTGTACGGGCAGAGCATCACGGACGCGTGCATCGGCTGGGATCAGACGTATGCGCTGCTGGCCGAACTGGCGAAGGCGGTGCGGGCGCGGCGCAAGGCTGCAGGGCAGGCGCCGCAGGTGGCGGTTGCGGAAGCGTCCAGAGGCTAAGGCTTGAGCCCGTTCGGTGAGTCACGATTTGCGGAGCCGATGGCGCGGCTGATCGACGAGCTGCGCAAGCTGCCGGGGATTGGGACCAAGTCGGCGCAGCGGCTGGCATTTCACATCCTGAGGGCGGACGACGAGGATGCGTCGGCACTGGCGGCGGCGATTCGCGACGTGAAGGAGCGTCTGCGTCTCTGCTCGATCTGCAACAACATTACGGATGTCGATCCGTGTCTGTACTGCGCGAGCCCGACGCGGAATCAGCGGCTGGTGTGCGTGGTGGAAGAGCCGACGAACATCGCGACGGTGGAGAAGACGCGGTCGTGGAACGGCGTCTTTCACGTGCTGCACGGCACGTTGTCCCCGCTGCACGGGATTGGGCCGGAGCATCTGCGGACCAGTACCCTGGTGGCGCGGGCCGAGCGCGGGGAAGTGGATGAGGTGATTCTGGCGACTTCGCCGACGGTGGAAGGCGAGGCGACGGCGAGCTGGCTCGCGGATTTACTGCGGCCAACGCAGGTGCGGATCACGCGGATCGCGACGGGCGTGCCGGCGGGCAGCGACATCGAGTACGCCGATGAGGTGACGATGGCGCGGGCGCTCGAAGGGCGGCGGGAAGTCTGAGGGAGGTCTACCCCCCTCCCCCCCTGCCGTTTTTTGATCAAGTCACGGTCGTGAGCGGCGTGGATGATTGAAGGATTGTCACCTCGGTCAGGGTCGTCTTTGACCCCTTCACGACCGCCATTGATCAAGTAGCGGCCGCGAGCGCGGCAGATGATTCGAATACGATCACTTCGATCACGGCTGTGCATGATCAGGTCACGGTCGTGTATGAACACCTCGCGGTCGCGTGTGACGAACCTCGCGGCCGTGAACCGGTCATTGTCGCAAGAAGCTGAAACGGTGAAACGCAGATTCTTCGACTCACCACCCCCAAACTGAAAGGCGTTTGG